>CAJLYQ010000037.1 GCA_905210905.1 uncultured Christensenella sp.
ACGAGCGGACACGCGCCGTGAGTGCCGCCCTTACGGGGATCGAGCAAGGGGCAGCGCCCCTGCGAACTAAAAATTAAAAGCGGAATGTGTCATTCCGCTTCCTTACTAGTCCGACTTATGCGGATAAAAAATTTATCCGCGTGTCAGCATTTTTGCTGACCGCGAGCAAATTTCCGCATAACGTTTGGTCGGATGATCTACCCCTCATCCGTCGGTTTCACCGACACCTTCCCCCAAGGGGAAGGCTTTGTTTGGTCGGCTAAATTTTATCCTATTTTCTTATATTCCACGAACGATTCGGTGGCTACGCCCGGCACGCCCATCGTTACTTTCGTTCCGGACTTATCGGTTTCCGTACCGTCGTAGTATTTAAGTCCGCTACCGTTGCCGCCGTTTGTCGCGTCATACGCATAAAAGAACTGATGGTCAGCAAGCGTAATTGCTCCGCTCGGAGTTTTTTCCATAGCCGCAAGCACGACTTCCCCGCCCGTAACGTTAAACGTGTACGCGTCTCCTTCAAGGTTAAACACAGGGATATAATACTTGCCGTTTTTCGCTTGATATACGGCGTCTTCCGGCGTAACGATTATCGTTACGTTATCGTTTAACACAAGCGTCTGGTATTGTTCGTATGCCGCTATAAATTCGCTGAGCGTGTACGAGTTTTTCGTTAGGTTAACGGTCGGTTCGCTTATTACGTCGTAGTTTATTCTTCCTGCCGCGTTGACGGGGCTGTCTACGAATTTAATAAGGCTTTCGAGCATTCCGCCGAGATTATTGTTCCATATAAACGCGCGTTGCGCTCTCGGGGTGTTGTCCATATCGTATTTGCCTTCGCTCGTATCGATAACTCCTACGCCGCCGAGTTTGGCAAGAGACGACTTTTGAATTTTATCCGCCACCTTATCTCCTATATCGTTGACTTTTGTTTCGGGTTCTAGCAAACTCAGCACGCCCGAAGAAAGTTGTTCCGCGGTAAACACTTCGTTCAACGCAAGGTCGTCGAGTTTTTCGTTAAGGCTTCTTATCGGGCGGAAGAACCCGTCAAATTCTTTTGTTTCGTACGTTTCGTAACTGTTTACGTCGTTTACCGTAGCGGTAACGGGGTTTCCGCTGCCGTCAACCACGCACACGAAAGGCGTAAGTTTACCTTTTATTACCGCGTATTTATAAGTAAATCCGGGAAGATGTTTCGCTCTCATTTCCGGAGTAACGCTCGATTCGTTGTCTGCCGCCTCGCTTACCGAAACGAACGCTTTCGCATTCTGCAAAGCGGTATATTTAATAGACTTAAGCACGGTTGCACTGCTGTCCTCGATTTCCAACATTTCCGCAAGGAACAGTCTGTTTACCGTAGCGTCCATATCTTCCACACGCGTGTTTTTAAGGTTCTTCATAAGCGGCGCGGTGTTAGGGTCGGTTTCGTCGATTTCCACGACTTCGCCAAACGTTATGGTCTTAACTTTGTCGTCAAGTCCGCGCAGGGGCATATACTTGCCGTCGTAAAATCTCGTTTGGTAAAGTTCTATCGCTCCGCTCGGATCGGTTTTCACTTCCCCGTTTTCATCGTAAACCACGACGTAAGGGATATCGTAAAAATACGAATATTTGTAAGTAAATCCGTCCGCCTGATACTCGATTTCATCCGCCACTCCGTCACGAAGTCTTTCCGGGCGAATATACGCAAGTTTGTTTTCGAGCGAACTGTTCGACAAGGATTTAAGCGTTTGGCTGTCCGGATTTTCGATAAGTTCTCCGATAAACAGTTCGCTTACCTTTTCGTCAACGCTAATCATCGGACGGTAGAACCCTGCGTATTCTCTCGCTTTGACGAGTTCGTACTTGCCTTCTTTAATCGTCGCTTCGCCGTCGCTGCCGGTTAACATAACGTAAGGAATGTAACCGTCGCCGTCCGCAACGTATCTGTAAACGTAACCTTTAAGTTCTTTGCTCGCGTCCGAATAGTCGGAAAACTCTTCGGAAGCGACGAGTTCGGTTACGGTGGTAAGCGACGAGTATCTTAAAGCGACTATCGTCTTGCTCGAACTTGCGTCGATAGTCATTATTTGGTCAAGGAACAGAGTATTAATATCGTCCGCAATCGTATTAAGCGTACTGTCGGCAAGTGCGTTCATAAGTTTATCGTCGGGCGAAATATCCACGATAGAGCGTATCGGCAAATCGTAAACCGTACTGTCCACGCCTATAAACGGACGGTTTTTGCCGTCGTATTCCTTCGTTTTGTAACATAAAAAGTCGTCCGAAGAAGAACCGTCTTTCTTTACTCCGTTTTCGATAACGTAAACGTAAGCCGTTCCTTCCGAGTCGTAAATGTATTCGTAACCGCTTACTTCGAGAAGTTTCGCTTCGAGATACTCTTCGCTCATTCTGAACGCGCGGTCTTCTTCGAGTCCGGTAATTTTATCTACGTCTACGGTAATGCTTTCGAGCGTGGAATACTTTAACCCTTTCATAAGGGGTTTGCTTCCGTCGTCGATATTCATTATCTCGTCGAAGAAAAGCGAATTGACGATTTCGTCGCTGCCGTCGCCGCTGAGTTCTCCGATGGTTTTATCTTTGAGAGCGGTAAGAATTTTGTTGTCTTCCGAGATGTCGGTAAGCACTTCGGACAGTTTCAGCGAGTTTATCTTACCGTTGAGTTTGTCGCTGCCGAGTTCGTTGATGGTAAGGTCTTTAATCGCGTTTATTACCGCGTGCGTGTCGTCGCCCGTTTCGATAAAATCCGAAAGCGGTCTGTCCGCAAGGTCGGAAAACGCGTTTGCTATGGTTGTATTGAGAAACTCCGAATTTTTAAAAAGCGGTAAATCCGGAAAACTTACGCCGAATTTGTCCTGAGCGGTCGACACCGTCAAATTGTTCATTATCGTTTCGCCAAGATTGCCGAGCGTACTGTCTTTTACTTTCTCACCGTCTATCCCCACGACTTCGTTCAATGCGTTGGAGATAAACTTATAACCGAGCAATCCTTCGAGATCGCCGATCGTGGTAGTGTCCATCGAAGTAAGTTTTTGCGCGATTTTCTGTCCCCATTGAAGAATAGTAAGATTTCGCGCCTCTTCGCTCAGTTCGATGTTGTTTTTCATTTTGTCGTCAAGTCTGGTTTCTATGTACTTGTCGTAAGTATCGCCGACTTTGTACTTTGTCAGCAAAAGATAAACGCCCCCGACGAGTCCGCCGAGACCGATCACTATCCCCAAAATCAGACAGATCAGAACGAGAAAAATCTTTCCGATCACGCTACCGTTAAATTTCATAACTGCCTCCTTTTCCCCTTTGTCTTTTTATTATATCTCCGCTTGCTTTAACTTCGCTTGCGAGTCAATAAACGAAAAAAAAGCCCGTTTCCGCCGTTAAAGCGGAAACGGACGAACGTTTTTACGAACGAACGAGCGCGCTTATCGCCTCTTTCGTTTGTTCGGTGGTTTTCTCGGTCGAGCCGCCCACACCGCTCAGCAAATTGCCGATGAGTTCCTGTATGTTGGTGTTTTGTACGAGAAGATTAAACAAAACGTTCTTTTCGTACAGGAATTTCGTCACGGTGGAAGAATTGATAAGTTCTTCCGCAGGAAGTATCCAACTTTGCGAACCTAGCAGTCTGATAACGGCAAGCACGCCCCAAATAAGCACGAGCGCGATAGCCGCACCCACGACCATACCGAGCACTTTGTCGATAAAATGTCCGATATACGTCGCGTTGACGAGTTTTTTGATAAGAAACATTATCAGCCTTATGACGATGTACGCCACAATCCACAAAATGACGAACACGCAGGCAAGCATAATGTACACGACCGCCGCCGAAGAAATCAACTCAGACAACTTTATCTCCGCAGGCTCGGCGTTCTCTTTGCCCATATCGGGATAAAGCACTTTAAGCGCGTTTTGATTTTTTAACACCGAATCGAGTATTCCGCCGAACATTTTGTAGGACGTGCCGTTAAGACACTCGGAAATGCTCTCATATTCCTGATTAAGTTTTTCGTTGGTGATCTTAATCGTACCGTCGGTACTGATGGTGATCTGAACGTCGGTCGCGTTAATTGCCGCGGGAACGGCGTTCTGAATTTGCTCGTCGAGCGCAACCTTAAGTTTTTCGTCGATTTGCGTTTTGTCTATCGCAAAGGACGTCACCGTAGAACACAGCACGATTGCTATGGCAAGCGCGGCTATGCCGGATACAAGCCCGAATATGAGTTTGTAAAATCCGCGCCAAATGCCGAAAATAATCAGCAGCACCGCAACCGCTATGACTATGACGTCGAGTATAAGTCCGTTCATTTTTCCTCCCGAAACGCCTCGACTTCGTAATGACGAAACGCGCGCTCCCGTAAATTTTGTCGGTTAATATAAATATTATACATACATAGCGCGAGATAGTCAAGTCCATTTTCCGACCAAACGGCAACGTGGGGCGTTGGCAACGCCGAGCGTTGCATCTCATAACGCAAGCAACGTGGGACGTTGCATCCCTGTATCGCAATGAGTGTATTACTTATATGAGTATATCACACAACAGAAGTTAAATGATGTAATGAAAAAAGCCTTCCCCTTAAGGGGAAGGTGTCGGCTTTGCCGACGGATGAGGAGTAGATTATCCGACCAAACGTTATGCGGAAATTTACTCGCGTTCGGCGAAATCGCCGACACGCGGATAAATTTTTGATCCGCATAAGTCGGACTACCAAGGAAGTCAAGCGTACCGCTTGACTTACAAGATATAAAGCAAAGTATATATCGTTTTAGCATTCCGTTATTATTGTTTTGGTTACCCTTAATGCGGTTTTACTGTAAATGTCAGGTTGCGGTAAGAAAGGGTGAAAAAATAAATCGGAATAAAAAACGGACGTTTGGGCAAGGATATTCGGTATGCAAATAACCGTTCCTAAACCCGTTGTAATATGTATCGGCACGCCTAAGGTATGCGGCGACAGTCTGGGTCCGCGCGTAGGCGACAAACTCGTCGAAACGTACGGCGTCGACGCTTACGTTTACGGCAGAACCGCGTCGCCCGTAACCGGGCTTAACTGCGGTAATTATTTTAAGCACATAAAAACGCACCATTCCAAAAGTCTTATTATCGCCGTGGACGCCTGTCTGGGCGCGAGCGAAGACGTGGGCAAAATCAAATATTCGCTCGACGGACTTCGTGCCGGCAGCGCGCTCGGCAAACTTCTCGGCAAATTCGGCGACGTGGGGTTTCTCGGAGTGGTTGCGCCGAAAAACGACGACAATATGAAATCTCTGTATTCCGTCAGCGAAGAGTGCGTGGAAGCGTTATCCGAAAAAATCGCAAAAAAAATTCAAAATTTGATAGAAAATTTAAGGTTGACTTATAAGTTCTAACGTAAACTCCCCTTAAATATCGGTGCTAACAAGGTTAATTCCTTGATTTAACGGAATAATTTTGTTATACTGTTTTTACTATTTTATATAATGAGGACGACAAGTGGAACCTAAATCCGGCAACAACAACAAAAGAAACATTATCATCATCGTTTCGATGATTATCGTGGCTGTGGTCGTTGCGCTCGTTATTTCCAACCTTAATCGTACGCAAACGAAGACGTACAACGAGTTTTGGAACGACGTTTACGCAGGCAAAGTGAAAGAAATCGCCTTTAACGATAGTTACTCCGCGCAAATCACCGTCACCGACAACAACGGCAAAAACGTAAAATACAACGTAATCGTTACTTCCCGTACTTTAGCGGACGAAGTGCTTACGTACTGTCAGACGAACAACGTCACCGCTCCGTCGATCAAACTTACCAATCCGAACAGCGGTACGTCCTGGTCTACGATCATCTCCATACTGAGTTTCGTTCTGATAGCGGTTCTCGCAATTATTATTATAATGTCTATGCGCGGAAAGGGCGGCAACAACGCTCTTACGTTCGGCAAGACAAAACCCCGTATCGCCGCCAACGTAAAGGTTCGTTTCTCCGACGTGGCAGGTGCGGAAGAAGAAAAAACCGAACTTTGCGAAATCGTGGATTTTCTTAAAAATCCGCGTAAATTTATCGAAATCGGCGCAAAAATACCGCGTGGCGTTCTTCTCGTAGGTCCTCCGGGAACGGGTAAAACGCTTTTCGCCAAAGCGGTAGCCGGCGAAGCGAACGTTCCGTTCTTCTCTATCTCGGGCAGTGATTTCGTAGAAATGTTCGTCGGCGTGGGCGCGAGCAGAGTTCGCGACCTGTTCGCTCAGGCTAAGAAAAATATGCCCTGTATCATCTTTATCGACGAAATCGACGCCGTCGGTCGTCAGAGAGGCGCGGGCTTAGGCGGCGGAAACGACGAAAGAGAACAAACGCTTAACCAACTTCTCGTTCAGATGGACGGTTTCGAAACCAACGACGGTATCATCGTAATGGCGGCAACCAACCGTGCGGATATTCTCGACCCGGCGTTACTCCGTCCCGGCAGATTCGACAGACAAATTTACGTCAATATCCCCGACGTAAAAGGAAGAGAAGCGATTTTTAAAGTTCACGCCAGGAACAAACCCATCAGCGCGGACGTCGACTTCCGCACCCTCGCCCGTATGACGAGCGGTTTCAGCGGAGCGGACATCGCCAACCTTCTCAACGAAGCGGCTATTCTCGCCGCGCGCAACAATCGTAAAGTCATCATAATGCACGATATTCTCGAAGGCATTAACAAAGTTATCGCAGGTCCGCAGAAAAAATCGCGCGTAATCACCGAAAGCGACAAGCGTATCACCGCTTATCACGAGGCAGGACACGCAATCGTCGGCAGACTTATGAAACACTGCGACGCCGTTCAGGAAGTCAGCATTATTCCCAGAGGTATGGCGGCAGGTTATACTCTCAGCCGTCCGAAAAACGATAACAGTCACGTTTCGCGCAACAAACTCAACGACCAGATCGCAATGATGCTCGGCGGAAGAGCAAGCGAAGAAATCGTAATCGAAGACGTATCCACCGGCGCGAGCAACGATATCAAGCGCGCAACGGAAATCGCGCGTAAAATGGTATGCGAGTGGGGTATGAGCAGCCGTTTGCCGAATATGTTCTACGGCGGCGATCAGGAAGTCTTCATCGGAAGAGATTATCAGACGCAAGTAAATTACAGCGACGAAGTCGCCGCAATAATCGACGAAGAAATCAAGAAAATCATAGAAACGAACTACAAACGCGCTTACGACTGCCTCGTCGCAAACCGTGAAATTCTCGATAATATGGTAAAACTTCTTTTCGAACGCGAAACGATTTACTCCGACGAAGTGGATATGCTTATGGACGGCGTTTCTCTCGAAGAAATAAACAAATACATCGACGAGAAGAACTCAAAAATCGAAGAAGAAGCCAAAAAGTACAATCCGCCCGTCGTCACTCCCCCCTTCGGCCCGGCAAACTCGATAATCGTTCCTTCCGACAAAAAGGAAGGACCGACCGACAAACCGAGCGGCGAAGTCAAAAACGAGAATTCCGACTCCGACCACGCCTCGCCGAGCGAAGAAAAACAACACTCGGACGCGCCGAGCGAAGAAGAGAAAAAAGATTAAGGAAAACCGCGCCGCTTTCGGGCGGCGTTTTTCGTAAAACAAATATTGTTTGGGTTAAGTTAAAAATATTTATTGACTTATAGGATAAATTTTTGTTACAATATAAATATGTCGATGTAAAGACAAATAACCACAAGGAGATTAAGAATATGAAAAAGTATATTTGTCCGGTATGCGGTTACGTTTACGAAGGAGAAAATCCCCCGGAAAAATGCCCTCAATGCGGCGTACCCGGCAGCAAATTCAAAGTCGAAGAAGGCGGAATGACCTGGGCGTCCGAACACAACGTAGGCATAGCCAAAGACGTTCCCTCTGAAATAATAGACGGACTTCGCGCCAACTTCCAAGGCGAATGTACCGAAGTAGGAATGTACCTTGCGATGGCGAGAGTCGCCCACAGAGAAGGTTATCCCGAAATCGGACTTTACTGGGAAAAAGCGGCATACGAAGAAGCGGAACACGCCGCTAAGTTTGCCGAAATGCTAGGCGAAGTAGTCACCGATTCCACCAAGAAAAACCTTGAAATGCGCGTTGCCGCGGAAAACGGCGCGACCCAAGGCAAAACCGATCTTGCGAAACTCGCAAAACAACTCAACCTTGACGCTATACACGATTCCGTACACGAAATGGCTCGCGACGAAGCCCGTCACGGCAAAGCCTTCGAAGGATTGCTTAACCGCTATTTTTTGAATAAATAATTTTCACGGAAAATAACTAAGCGCGCTACGCTTCGCCCTGCGATCGTGTAGCGCGCTTTTTTTATCCGAACCGTTTTTTAATATCAACCGAACAAAACGAAACTAAGTTCCAGTCCGCCGAGTGCGGCGGCAAGAGTCGGCAGCGATACCGCCGTGCCGTACAAAACAAATTTACCGAATCCGAATTTTATCTCGTGCCGGGCAAGTATTCCGCTCCACATTATCCCTGCCAGCGCGCCCACAGGCGTAAGGTACGCTCCTACGTTCGTCCCTATTATCGCCGCGTAAACGCTACTCTCCGCCGTTTGTCCTGGCGACGCGAAAATCGATTCGAACAATACGCTTGCCGGAATATTGTTTATTACGTTGCTCGCAAGATACGCTCCCGCACCGTACGCAAACACGTCGTCGCCCTTGCTTAAAAAGTCGCCCAAGATAGCGCATATTCCGTTTTTTTCAAGAGCGAGAACTATAACGAACATCGACAAAACGAACGGTATAAGTTCCCACGGGGCGCGTTTCAGACACCCTTTTAACTCTTTCGGCGTTTCTTTATGGATAAGATGATGAATCGCCACGCAGAAAAAAAGACTTCCCGCAAACGCAAGGCAGATATACCACATTTCGAGTTTTATATACGACGCGACGACGAGCAATGCGGTACAACCGATAAGGTGAACCAACCCGATTATCAGCCCCGTTTTGTCTTCGACGTGGATCACCGCCGTATCTACGGTTATTTTATCTTTTTTCAGTTCTTTGGCAAAAAGAGCGAGAAGCACGAGATACGCCGTTATTCCTGCAAAGACGGTCGGAAAGACCATTTTCAGCGCGTACGAAGCAAAATCCGCGCCTGCGCCGGTGGCGAGAAAAATGTTTGTCGGATTGCCGATAATAAGAGCCATACTCCAGGTGTTTGCCGAAACGAACTCCCCTATCAAATACGGCAAAGGGTTAATTTTTGCGTTTTTGGCAAAATAGCAAATGAACGGCGAAAAAGTAAGAACGATTATGTCGTTCGAAGTGACGACGGTCAACGCTCCCACGACGAAATACAGCACGGTAAACAACGCTAAGCCGTTTTGGCCGGCGTGTTTCAATGCGGCGGTGGCTAGATAGCGGAAAAACCCGACTTCGTCGAGATACACCGACAAAAGGGTCATCGAAATGAACAAAACGAGAATTTTAAGCGGATTTACCGCAGTATCGGCAGTCAGTCCGTCAAAAACGAATTTTATATCCGCCGAGCCGCAGGCAACGAGCGAAATCGCGCCCACGAGCGCAGGCGTCCAGTAAATACTTATTTTATGCCCTTTGACCGTTACGGACGGTTTCAAAAGAACGAGGCATATCACCGCGGCGCAGGTTATCGCCGCCAAAACAATAGTAAGCGTCATCTGTATTAAACGCTCGTTATTTTATACTTCGGACAAACGCTTGTCAAACGAAATAAACGTTTACGGTAAAATAAGCCCCAGTCCCGCTCCGAGAAAAGTCCCCACGGCGTAGCCGAGCGAACCGCAGAGAAGCCCAACGGGCGTAAGTTTCTCGTCGCCTATTTGTTTGGTTACCGCAGGTATAAACGCAGGTCCGTATATCCCGGCGGTCATAGTCACCATACAGCAGTCGGCGTCGATTTTGAATATTTTGCACAGAACGACGTGTAGGACGAACGTTCCCAAAGTTATAGCGGTAAACATCAAAAATACGTAGACGTAACCGACGTTAAACTTCGTAAAATCCATACTCATCGAGAGCGCGACGGAAAAAACCAAAATAAGGTAATGCCCTGCGCCTTGCGTGCCTTTTACCGAACGAAGTTTTTTGTTAAACGAGCCGACAAGACCGAGCACGGTTGCCGTTATCATAACCGCCGGCACGAGATAGTCGGTCATTTTGCCTTGAACCGCGCCCGTAAGATACCATATAAGAATACCTATCCCTGCTCCGATTGCCGCCATTCCCACCGCAATCGCTATCGCGACGGCGAGTTTTTTCCAATCCGCTTTAACGGAAAAATCGTCGGAATTCACGACTTCGCCTTCCCCTTTCATATATACGTCGGGTTTCTTCGCTTTAAGAATTTTGCTTAAAAGCGGCTTGCAAAGCGTGAGAAGAAAAACGTAAAAAACGCCGCCTATCATCATATCCGACAGGTTCGATACCGCTATCAAATCCGAATCCACGCCGAGAATACTTCCTATAGCGTTAAGGTTGGGCGTGCCGCCCGTGTACAAGCCCGTAGCCATTCCGGCAAGTTTGCCACTGTCTTCTACGACCGAGCCGAAAGCGAAAGAACAGCATACCGAAACGACTATTACGGATACCGTAAGTAAGCCGAAGACTCCGAGAGTGCGCCCGGATAAACGTTTAAGCGCAACCAGATCAGTGCCGAACAGAAGCAACGGAATAGCCACTCCGATTGCCGCGTGCGAGCCGATTTCGCCGACGTCGGCGTTAAGAGAAAAGTCCGCACCGATTTTTTTGACGACAAAAACGATAAGAGCGATAAGTATTCCGCTTAGGTACGCCGCGCCTACCGTGCCGATTGCTTTGACGGGTTTCTTGTCTTTCAGTTTGATAATAAGTAAAGGCAAACCGAACATAGCGAGGACCTGAGCGACGGAAACAGCGATTGTCATAGTTATATCTCCTTCCCGTAAATGCGGTAAACTTTCGACACTTCTCCGCCGAGCCTGACCATCGACTTCCAGGACGCGGCGTTGTCTTCCATAATAGTGCCGCCTTCGAAATACGTTATTCCTTTTTTGCGCATAGCGTCGTACAGGGATTTATAGAGCATACAAATAAGCCCTTTGCCCTGATATTCGGGTACGACGTATTGAAGAATTCCCCTTGCGCCCTTAATTTTGTTGCGCATAAATAAAAACGTAAACGGTTTGATTTTCCCTTTCGTTTTCCGCAAAATCTCGTTGTAATCTTTGAGAACAAGACAAAATCCGATAGGCCGTCCGGTTTCTCTTTCCCGCGCGATTTTTACGAGCGACGGATCGATGAAGGCTTTCATAGAACGGAAAACCGAACGAATCAAGGATACCGAAGGCGCTTCCTGATAGTTGAGCGCAAACGTAGCTTCTTCGAATATGCGGTGAACCGCTTCCACCTCTCCGTCAACGTCTTTCAGGTTAAGATCGTCTACGGTTACGTCTTTCCCTGCCGAACTGCGCTCTGCGAGAACGGAAAGAGTTTCGTACGCCTTTGGACTCATATCGACGCGAACGGTAAACGTGTCGTAGGCTTTGGAAAAACCGAGTTTTTCGAGAAATTCGCCGTAGTAGGAATAATTGTAGGAAGTAAAAATCGTGTGCGGCTCGGTAAATCCTTTGACGAGTATTCCCCGTCGAGTGTCGGGATCGAACGGCGAAAAAGTGCCTTCGACGTAGGTTACTTTTCCGCGCAAACGAGAAATCATATATTCGACGAGTTCGCGCGCGACGGAAAAATCTTCGACGAAGTCGAAATAGGAAAAATATCCGATCTTCTCACCGCGTTGCTTGCTGTCCCCTACCCCGAACAAAATCCTGCCCGCAACCTTTCCGTCACGCAGACAAACCGCCGCGGAAGAACGCTTTTTTACAAGAACTTCGGAATAAAGTTCCTTTTTTACCGAGTAGAAAATCGGACAGGCAAAATTATTATCCGCGGAATACAAATCCCGCACGAAATAAGCGAACTTGCGCAAAGTTTTTTTATCGGTAACTTCCTTGATCATAAACCCTCCGCTCCCTTTCGATTCTAGTTTATTTAATTATACTAAATTTAGTCTTAGACCGCAACGCCACATTTTTACCGCCCCGGAACGCCGCCGAACAAACCGCTAAATATTAACCTGCTTTTTCGTTAAAATCCGTCTGCGCCGACAAAAAAACACCGCCCTGCTTTACTTTTACCTTACCGCAGAAAGCAAGCCGATAAATTATTTTTTTAATTAACTTGCTTTTTCGTTAAAATCCGTCTATAATCATAGTACTTGAATAACAACCGCTTAAAGAAAACGTTCGTGTACCTCAGCAGGATAGAGGGTTCGCCTCCTAAGGCTGGACCTTATCCACAGAAAAACACCATATATTGTGTTTTCGGGGCGGATTGCAACAATATATTGCGGTTGATGGCTGCTAAATGCGTGATTGGTATTAAAATCGGTATTATTTTTCGCGTTTACCAACTTTTACATCGCGCACTAAATTTCATATTTGTCCGTGTACCTCAGTAGGATAGAGGGTTCGCCTCCTAAGCGAAACGCCGTTGGTTCGACTCCAATCACGGACGCCAAAAAACCACAAGATATTGTGGTTTTTTTCTATTTTTACGTCAATTATTGATTTTGAGATTTTGAAAAAACACAAAAATCGTTAATACCGTTTAATACCAATTTCTTTTTAAGCCTATTTTGTAAGGTTATTAAGGGCAAACACCGCTTTTTCTTGCGCGCCCGAGATAAAGTGACTGTAAACTTCGAGCGTTACCGTCGAATCGCTATGCCCCATACAACAGCCACGACGGAAAGCAATAAAATATGGTTTGAATCACACGTTTGAATTTTTGTATTTCCACACAAAGTTAGGAAATACAGGCTTGATTTCTTGAGATGGTTATGGTAGAATACAAATGACAAAACGTATCATATATTGATACGCGGAACTATCAACGCCACACGTAAACGCAAGTTTGCAATGAATTTATCCAAAAGGAGTTGACAAGGTATGACATATACAAGGCAATCAAAGACGAGAAAGTCTGCCTATAATTTAAGTAAGCACAACGGAATTTGTCCGCACCGCTACATAGGTTGTTACCTATGAGGCGGTGCGGTTTTGCTTTTATAAGGAACAAAAATACAACGGTAAAAAGGTTTTAAGTCGCGTAAGCGACACGGAACATATCCCCCAAAAATTAAAAGGAGATACGACTATGATACATAATAAAGTGAATAAATCAAAGATATTAGCACTTATACTCGGTCTTACAATGTGCCTTGTGCTTGTCGCTTGCGGCGACAAGGGAAGTGCCGCAACCGAACTTGGTAGCGACAGCGGCGTGAGCGTTGCGGGTGTCTTTGACAAAGACTCCACGCTGTCGGTCACCCTTCACGCTACCGACAGCGAACAAGGCAAGACGGCTATTTCGACAATCGTCAAACCTTACGACAGCGCAAAAGTTGCCGTATTCGACATCACTATTACAAATGGCGGTGAAAAAGTGCAACCGAGCGGTAAAGTCAAAATTACTATGCCGAAACCGTTCGAGTCCGAACACGGATATGTCACATATCACATAAAAAGCGACAACACCGTCGAGGAACTTGAAACTGCGGTTGACGGCAACAATTTGACTTTTGAAACGACAAGTTTTTCGTATTTTGTCGTTACGGGCTTAGTAAATGCCGATCAACAGCATATACACAGTTATGTCGAAAAAATCACCGAAAGAAACCTCGTGGACAATGCAACTTGCACTCGCAGGGCGGTGTATAGGCTTGTTTGCAGTATTTGCGGCAGTTTGGGCAGAGAAACGTTCGAGTATGGCGAGATTGCACCTCACAACCTACGCGAAGTAAAAGGATACGATCCGCGGTGCGAAAAAGACGGACTAACGCACGGCAAACGTTGTATAAACCCGGGATGTACTTATACCGAACAAACTGCGATTCCCGCAATCGGACACGATATGCAGGACGTTGCGGCAAAAGAGCCGACTTGCACCGAAATCGGTTGGAAAGCACACAAGAGATGCGCACATTATTGCGGCAAAACCGAAGGGTATGTGGAAATCGAAAAAACCGGACACAATTTATCTATAATCGTTCCGCGCGTGGAGCCGACTTGCGAAAAGTGGGGCACCGAGGAATACAAAAAGTGTTCCAACCAAGGTTGCGATTATCACACTGATTATAATGGCTTGCCCGCTCTCGGACACGATAAGCAATGGCACGATCCCTGCAAGGCGACCTGCACCGAGGACGGGTATTGGGAAAGATATTCCACCTGCAATCGCGAGGGGTGCGACTATTCGTCGAAGTCGGAAAGATACGTCGAAAAGGCTCTCGGACACAATCTCAAACATTACGAGGCTAAACAAGCGGACTGCTTGCCCGGTTGGGACGAGTACGACGCATGTCAGCGCGAGGGTTGCGACTATAACACCAAAGTGGAAATCCCCGCCAACGGTAAGCATAGTTACGTTTGCGACGTATGCACCACGTGCAATGAGTGCAATCCCGTAAAATACACTCGCGACGGCGACTATATCTATTTCGGACACTGGCCGCAAACCTTAGAGCGCGACGAAAACGTAATCGCAAAACTTAACGAAATGGCAGGGACTATTCCCGAGTACACCATTTACACTGTTCTCGAGAAACCCGAAAACTGGGCATATTATGAAAATTCGAAGGATATCTGGTATATAGACGTCATTTATAGCGGCACAAAATACCGTGGCTTTTATATGAAGGAGTTTCGCCCGACGATAAATGGAAGTCTTGGCTATTCTTATATCAGTGCAAACCATTATACTAATCATCAAGTGTACTGGTTTAAGGTTGAACCGATAAAATGGAGAATTTTAACCACAAGCGGGAATTCCGCCTATATTATGAGCGATATCGCTTTGGATGCATTTTGGCTGGAACCCAACAGATACCAAGGCTTTTATAAAGGCGAATACGGCGTTTTCAGGGGAATAAAGGAAAGTGACGTCGACGGAACTTACGCCAACAACTGGGAATATTGTTTCCTGCGCAGTTGGCTCAACGAAACCTTCTACAACGAGGTTTTCAACGGTTTGCAAAAAGAAATCATAAAAACCGTGAAACTCGACAACAGCGCGAGAAGTTCCAACCCGAACGACAACCCGAATTATTACGGTTACGGGGAAAACGCAGGGAAAAACAAGTATGCGGACCAATGCAAAGATACGGACGATAAGATATTCTTGCTGTCTTTGCGGGATATTACCACCACGGCGTATGGATTTAATAAAGACGTATTAGCAGAAGATCCCGCAAGAAATCTGCTTGCAACCGATTTTGCCAAATTCCGCGGCGCGCCGATGGATATTTACGAAGAAAAATACGTTACATGGTACACTCGTTCGCCCACTGCCGGCGACGGCAATCAGGGATACGCCACCTTCGTTCTGGACAGACATGCAAAAGGCGACATAGGTAGCACCAGTCTGGTGCCCGACGGCGGCGTCGTCCCCGCGCTTTGGATAACCCTTTAAGATAATCGGGTTGTCTTCAAGTCGCATAGCGACACGGAACATATCCCCCACAAAAATTAAAAGGAGATAATATTATGACACACAACAAGGCGAATAAATCAAAGATATTAGCACTTATACTCGGTCTTACGATGTGCATTTCACTTATGCTCGGCATTGTGTTTGCAAGCCCGACGAGTACGGTCTATGCAGAAGGAGAAACGCTTACGCCGTATGACATAATTTACATAAATAATAATCCGTTAAACAATGGTTATTATTTGAAAACGTCTGATGGAGATCAACTAAACGGCAACCCCGATACGGGTTACGTTGCCAAATACAAAGACGGCGTTTTGACTCTTAACAATTTTAACGGCGGGAACGTAGGTATAAATCCTGCTGTATCAGGATATTTCACAATCAACCTTATCGGAGACAATATTATTACCGGTGGGCAAAACGGCGTATTTATCGATGGAGAACATGAAGGACGAGTAACTATTACGTCTAATGCAAACGGAAAATTGACGATAAACGCTTCAAGCAGCGTTTCTTCTGTATGGGGAATAGCCTGCGGAGCGTCGGTAATGGCTAAGAACATTGACGTTGTTATTGGAGGCAACGCACAAGTCACAATTAACGCAACGTCTAATGGAGAAAACTGTCAAGTTGATGGTATTCATGCAAGGAACGTAACAATTGAAGACAATGCAAGCGTTAATATTGTAGCCAAAAACACAAACAATAGCACCGCAAGTCAATGGGTAGCAGGTATTTTTGCAAAAAACAATGTAACTATAAATACAAACGGCAATATCGATATTGACGTTAGCGTGGCGGGTGGCGATAGTGCTTATAGTTATGGTGTTCGAAACGGCAAGACTATGACTAAAGCAGGCAATATGACCATAAAATACAAGAAAGCAGGAAGCAATGGCTGGCCTATTACCGGTGGTGACGCAGATAATACAACCCACGCTGTAAACGTAAACGAAGATAGCGGAAATTGCTTTGCGTCCTACCGCTATGGCACACCGCGCTCTGTGGCAGCAATAAACGGCGCACTTGCAGGTCCGGGCGTACCTAAGGAAGCAAATAGAGGTAGCGGATATTTCCTTGCGGGTGACGAAATCACTTTGAATGCGCCTTCTTTGCAAGTGAGCGAAAAGGATACGACAAACATACCGTTTGACAAATGGTTTTCGTTTACAAGTGACGCAGTTATAACAAACGCAACAAGCCAAAACGGAGCGAAACTTACCGTTCAAGACAAGGATATTGAAGTAAGAGCAAATTATAAAGCGTTTACGGTGCAACCTGTTTTTGAAAGAGAAAGTGGTACAAAAGGTACGGTGACATTTACTCTTATTAGTAATGAATTTAACCAAAGTAATTGGATAAAAATCAGACCGATAAACGATTTAACTATTTCAAAGGGTAACGTTGTGTCTGTTGACGGAACTACTTATAAAGCAACTCTTGAAGATAATGGGACTTATTACGGAACTCCTGCCGGCGAATATGTGGTTGAGGTTGAGTATAATAATAGAACGCTATACAGTGAGCCGTTCACCGTGGACTACACCGAAAAGAAAGCAACCATAGATAGCGTAACTATTTTCGGTGAGCAAGGCGAAGCGATTGCAAACACGGATATTACCGTTACTCTTACGGGATATACGTTTGAAACCGCTCTTTCGGGAGACTGGATAACAAATCTTCCCGACGGACTTGTTCAGTCTGTTACGAGAATAAGCGACACCGAGGCGAAAATCACCGTCAGCGGTACGCCTACTGCTCTTAGCGACCAGTTTGTAGAAATCACGATT
Organism: uncultured Christensenella sp.; assembly: GCA_905210905.1. Lineage (GTDB taxonomy): Bacteria > Bacillota > Clostridia > Christensenellales > DTU072 > CAG-1782. The sequence goes on from CAJLYQ010000037.1 coordinate 17,301, forward strand.
CCAAAGGCAAATATCACGGGACTTGCAAGCAATTTGACTGCCGAAAGCAATTCGGACGCAAAATTTAATATCGTTGCTACGCTTACAGAAATTGCCATTCCGAAAGCAAAAACGAATCTAACTTATACGGCAGGAAGTCAAATAGGCGTGGAAGGTGGCGTCGGCTATACGCTAACAGGAAATAGCGGCGTTGACGCAAAAACTTATACCGCAATCGCAAAATTAGAGAGCGGATATAAGTGGAACGACGGCACGATAACCGACAAGGAAATCTCTTGGAGCATAGGTAAGAGAAACCCTATTGTAAGCGATTTTAACTTCTATGAACCGAGCAACCTTACGTATGACGGCAATGCCAAAACCGCAACCGTTAGTTTGATTGCTTTCTATGGTGACGAAACAGGCTTTGCCATCACGGTTAAGTACAAAAAAGGCGGAGTGATTGTTGCAGAGGTAAAAGACGCAGGCGAATATGAAGTGTATATCGACACACCCGCAACGGCAAACTTCAAATCGGCAACCGATATTCACGGCGCATCGTGGAAATTTACAATCGCAAAGGCAGAACAATCTGCACCGTCTGCATCGTTGTTCACAACCGTTGCTCCGACTGCAACGACTACAACGGACGGCAAAATAACAGGCATAACCGCCCAAATGGAATACCGCAAAGTAGGCGATTCTGCTTGGACTTCGGGAACAGGTAGCGACGTTACAGGGCTTTCGTCCGGTAGATATCAAATAAGGTTTAAGGAAACGGACAACTACAATGCAGGAGCAGTTACCGAAGTGGACGTTCCTGAAAGCGGTGCTTCTTCATACAATCTTACCGTAACAGGCGGAACGGGTGGCGGTGTGTTTATTCAAGGCGCAAGCGTAACTATCACCGCAAACGCTCCTGCAACCGGAAAGAAATTTTCAGGTTGGACGATTGATGGAATAAGCGGTCTTGATACAACCCAAACAAGCCTTACCTTTAATATGCCTGCCGGCAACGTAACGGCAACCGCAAATTACGAAGATATCGAGTACACTATTACCGTAAATGGCGGCACGGCAGATAAATCAAAGGCAAAATGTGGCGAAAGCGTAACCATTACGGCAAACGCCCCTGCAGTGGGAAAAGAGTTCGATAAGTGGGTTGTTACGGGAATTACCTTGTCCGACGAGGATTTGGCAAAATCGACGATTACTTTCGAAATGCCTGCAAGCAACGTGACAATGGAAGCGCATTTCAGAGATGAAGGAACTGCTCCGTCTGTTGAAATCAAAGTCGAAGGCGGAACTGGTGCAGGAACTTACACCCAAGGCGAAAGTGCAACAGTAACGGCAGAAGATAAAGAAGGCAAAGTGTTCAAAGGCTGGAAGGACGAAAGCGGTAAAATCGTCAGCACAAACAAGAGTTATACCTTTACCGTGACGGAAGCAACAACCCTTACGGCCGTGTATGAAGATGCCCCCGCGGCAAAGAAAGGACTTTCGGGCGGACAAATTGCGGGTATCGTAATCGGTTCGGTAGCGGTCGCAGGAATCGGCGGATTTGCAATCTTCTGGTTCGCTGTCAAGAAAAAGACGTTTGCAGACTTGGGCGTTGCTTTGAAGAAAGGCTTTACGGCAATCGGCAACTTCTTCAAAAATCTCGGAGCAAAAATCAAAGCATTGTTCACCAAAAAGAAATAAGAGAAACAAATAACAACGAGCCGTTCGTAGTCAATGCGGAGTCGCGGAAGGCGGCGTAGTCCCTGCGCTCTGGATAACACTTTAAGACAATCTGAGAATAAGGCAATCGGGGCAACGTATTTCAAATTCGCATCCGCGCCCGACGCAGACGTCGTTATTGTCAATTGACCGATGAAAAAATACAATAACGACTTGAAGTCGCAACAGCGACACGGAACATATCCCCACAAAAATTAAAAGGAGATAATATTATGGAACACACTAAGGCGAATAAATCAAAGATATTAGCACTTATACTCGGTCTTGCGATGTGCCTTGCGCTTATGCTCGGCATAGCGATGGCAAGCCCGACTTTTGCAGCATATGCGGCAGGAGATGACGGAACAGCGCCGACAATCGTCAAAACAGGCGGTAATGATGTCGATAGAAAAAACCATATGGGCAATCTTCCTGCTGCGATTAAGGGCAAGCCTTACAAGGCGGAAGACGGTAGCAACTACAAAATTGAGGCGACGGGAACAGAACCGTTCACTTTTCACGCATATAAATCGGGCGAAGGCCGTGCCCCATTGCCCGAAGGACTTTCACTAAACTCGGTGACAGGCGAAATCGAAGGTACGCCTACGGGAGAGTCAGGTTCATACAATATCAGCGTTACCGTTACAAATAAATTCGGTAGTGATAACATTTTTGTGGGGATGTATGTTTACGACGAAACCTCCAAACCGCAAATCACAACGCCAGCAGGAGCATTGCCGGACGGTTATTTAAATTCTTCTTATAATCAAAAGATAGATT
>CAJLYQ010000038.1 GCA_905210905.1 uncultured Christensenella sp.
GGGAAAACGGCAGACAGATGCGCCCGTTCACGTCGCACTTGGTCGAAGTATAGTCCCAAAACTGCACGCCGAACACTTTTAATCCCGCCGTAAAACTCGTGTGATGAACGAGCGCATAGATAGGTCCGTCGATACCGGCAGCCGATTTGCTCGTAGCAAAAAGTCCTGCCGCAAGCGTGCCCCAAACGCCGTTCGCAAGGTGTACGGCAACCGCGCCCACGGGATCGTCGATATAAAGTTTTACGTCGAGAAGCAGTACCACGACTACTACCAGCACGCCGCTTACCGCGCCGATTACTATCGAACCTATAAGGTCGACCGCGTTACAACCGGCGGTTATTCCCACAAGTCCGGCAAGCGACGCGTTAAGACACATCGATACGTCGGGTTTCTTGTTCTTTATCCAGGTAAAGATCATACATACGCACGTAGCAACCGCCGGAGCAACCGTCGTAGTAAGGAATATCTGAGCGAGTTCGGTTCCGCTTTTCGCCGCCGCACCGTTAAATCCGTACCAACCGAACCAAAGTATAAACACGCCGAGCGCGCCTACGGGAATGTTGTGTCCCGGAAAAGCGTTTACTTTAACGACTTTGCCTTCGGCGTTTCTTTCGTACTTGCCGATACGCGGACCGACCATAATCGCGCCGATCAAAGCGGTTACTCCGCCGACCGAGTGGATCGCAGCACTGCCTGCAAAATCGATAAATCCTATCTGCGAGAGCCAGCCGCCGCCCCAGACCCAGTGCGCTTCTATCGGGTAGACGATAAAACTTATCATAAACGAGTAAATGCAGTAGGAAAGGAACTTCGTCCTTTCCGCCATCGCGCCGGAAACTATCGTAGCGGCGGTTGCGCAGAAAACAAGGTTAAACACGAAATTTGCCCAGTCGTAATTAGCAAAATCGGTAATTATCCCGGCAGTGGGAATTCCCAAAAATCCGCCGAGCGCGTCCTGACCGAGCATCAGCCCCGCGCCGAGCAAAATAAACGCAACCGTGCCGATGCAAAAATCCATCAGGTTTTTCATAATGATGTTGCCTGCGTTTTTCGCTCTCGTAAACCCGGTTTCTACCATTGCAAACCCGGCTTGCATAAAGAACACCAACGCCGCGCCTATCAAAAACCATATCCCGAACGCCGTGTCCGTAACCGCTTGTTCTATAAACGAAACAATGTTGTCAGCCATTTTTATTCTCCCCTTCTATTTTCTTCTTTTGTATTTCTTTAATCTTTTTATCTTTTGTATCGTAGGTATTTTTTCTTTTGTAGTTTTAACTTAAGTAATAACGAACTTTTTCACGGGTGAAAAAAATTTTCACACCGAGAAAAGCAGTTCTCCGTACGTCGGCAAGGGCCAGTACTCTTTTGCGGTAATCGTTTCCAGTTCGTCCGCCGCCGCTCTCATTCTCGCCATCGCGGGAATGATCTTATCCCTTGCGTATTTCGATTCTTCTTCGTAATCCGTTCCTTTTTCCGCGGCAAGCAAATCTTTCATCGCGCACGTTTCCGCATAAAGTTTTCCGCTTAATGCCGCTATCTTGCTTACCGTGCTTCTTTCGTATTCGCAGTCAGCGTCCGCAACGAAACGTTTCTTTTCCGTCGCCGCCTCGGCAAGGCTCTTCGAGTACGCCGTAACCGCCGGCAAAATATCTCTGTCTACCATATCGATCATCGTTCTCGCCTCGATTTTTATCACCTTGCAGTAGTTTTCAAGTCCGATTTCATAACGCGCGTACGCCTCGGTTTTCGTGAAAACTTTGTGCGTTTCGAAAGTTTTTACGTTTTTCTCCGTTATATAATAAGGAAGTGCGTCCGGAGTGGTTTTTAGATTGAGCAAACCGCGCTTTTCCGCTTCCGCAATCCACTCGTCGTCATAACCGTTGCCGTTAAAGATAATTCTCTTATGTTCTTTAATGACTTTTTTAATGAGTTTGTCAAGGTCCGCGTGGAAATCTTCGCTCTTTTCGAGTTCGTCGGCGAACTGTCTGAGTTCTTCCGCAACCGCGGTGTTAAGCACGATGTTGGCGCAGGAAATCGACGCGCTGGAACCGAGCATTCTGAACTCGAACTTGTTGCCGGTAAACGCAAACGGCGAAGTCCTGTTTCTGTCCGTCGTGTCTTTCGGGAACTTCGGCAAAACGTCTACGCCTATCTTCATCTGAACGGCTTCTTTCGACTTGTACGCCTTGCCCGTTTCTATAGCGGTAAGTATCCCTTCGAGTTCTTCACCTAAGAACATAGACACTATCGCCGGCGGAGCCTCGTTCGCTCCTAATCTGTGATCGTTGCCTGCGCTCGCAACGGATATTCTCAGCAAGTCCTGATACTCGTCCACCGCTTTTATTACCGCGCAAAGGAAAAGAAGGAACTGCGCGTTGTCTTGCGGAGTATCGCCGGGTTCGAGCAGGTTCTGCCCTTTATCCGTGGATATCGACCAGTTGTTGTGCTTTCCGCTTCCGTTAACTCCGTCAAACGGTTTCTCGTGCAGAAGACAAACGAGATCGTGCCTTTTTGCGATTTTCTGCATAAGTTCCATCGTAAGTTGGTTGTGATCGGTCGCAATATTAGTCGTGGCGAATATCGGAGCGAGTTCGTGCTGAGCGGGCGCGACTTCGTTATGCTCGGTCTTCGCAAGTATGCCGAGTTTCCATAGTTCGACGTTGAGTTCGTTCATAAACGCCTGTACCCTCGGCTTGATCGTGCCGAAATAATGATCCTCGAGTTCTTGCCCCTTAGGAGCCGGCGCGCCGAAAAGCGTACGTCCCGTAAAGATTAAATCCTTACGCTTTTCGTATAATTTTTTATCGATGAGAAAATATTCCTGTTCGGGTCCTACAGTAGTTTTAACGCTAGTTACGGTATCGTTTCCGAAGAGTTTAAGCACCCGTAAAGCCTGTTTGTTTATCGCTTCCATAGAACGGAGCAAGGGCGTTTTTTTGTCGAGCGCCTCGCCGCCGTACGCACAGAACGCGGTAGGAATACACAGGCATTTATCTTTAATGAAAGCGTAACTCGTCGGATCCCAGGCAGTGTATCCGCGCGCCTCGAAAGTCGCTCTCAGTCCGCCCGAAGGGAAACTCGACGCGTCGGGTTCGCCGCGGACGAGTTCTTTTCCGCTGAACTCCATTATTATTCCGCCGTCTTTCGTCGGGGAAATAAAACTGTCGTGCTTTTCCGCAGTGATACCGGTCATCGGCTGGAACCAGTGCGTAAAGTGCGTCGCGCCCTTTTCCGTCGCCCAGTCTTTCATTGCGTTCGCAACCACGTTGGCTACGCTTAAATCGAGCGGTTTGCCGTCGCGAATGGTCTTCTCCATCGCCTTATAGGTTTCTTTGGGCAGTCTTTCTTTCATAACCGCGTCGTTAAAAACCATAGAACCGAACAATTCCGAAATCTTTTCCATTTTTTATCTCCTTTTCACGAACTTCCGTTCGGATTAAACAAATAAAAAAAGCGCCACGGACACTAAGCCCGCAGCGCCTTTGCTGTTATTTGCTCACAGTATAGCAAAGCGATTTTTCTTTGTCAAGCAAAAAATAATAACTTTTTTAAGTCGATTTTTGAGTCGTTTTGCTTGTTTTATTTATATTTTACTACACATTTGTTATATATATATCGCGCGATCATTATATCGGTAACCGCGCAATTTTTTCCTTTTTCGGTAAAACGTGTTATTTTCCTTGACATCGTTTTTTTCGGGTGGTATATTAAAAGCACGAACAAAGGCGTTCGCTTTTTACGGATTAAACTCCGTTTTAAGCGGACGCTTTTTTATTTTATCGGAGAAGTAAGTTATGTTGGAAGGTCAATTCAGAAATCCGTCGGGGTGCGCGATAAGCGCGATTTTCGACAGGTCGGGAAAACGGTTCTCGGGCGAAGACATCGTTAAATCCATTGCGATAATGCACGATCGCAGTAACGGCTTAGGGGGCGGTTTCGCCGCTTACGGCATTTATCCCGAATACAAGGATTACTACGCTTTTCACGTTTTTTACGATTCTCCCGTTTCTAAGCGGGAATGTGAAGAATATCTTGAAAAACGCTACGATATTGTCAATTTAAGCAAAATTCCCACGAGAAAAATCAAAGAAATCACCGACGAGCCGCTTATCTGGCGTTATTTCGTCGCGCCGTTAAAAACGCGTTTGGATTCTTCCCAACTCACCCCGGACGAGTTCGTCGCGAAAAGCGTTTTTTTCGTAAACACGCATATCAAAGGAGCGTACGTTTTTTCCAGCGGCAAGGATATGGGGATATTCAAAGCGGTGGGATTTCCCGAAGACGTCGGCAGGTTTTATATGCTGGAAAACTACGAGGGGTATTGTTTTACCGCTCACGGCAGGTATCCGACGAACACTCCCGGCTGGTGGGGCGGAGCGCACCCGTTCGGTTTGCTATCCCTTTCTGTCGTGCATAACGGTGAAATCTCGTCGTACGACGCCAACCGTTCGGCAATGGAAACCTACGGATACCACTGCTCGCTTCTTACAGACACGGAAGTCATCGCTTACATAATAGACTATCTTACGAGAAGAAAAGGACTTACTTTCGAAGAAGCGGCGCACGTAATGGCCGCGCCGTTCTGGCAGACGATCGAACGCGCCGATCCCGAAGAAAAAGCGCGGCTTACATATCTGCGCAAAACGTTTGCTTCCCAACTCGTAACCGGTCCGTTTTCCATTATCGTCGGCTACGACGGCGGACTTATGGCGCTTAACGACAGGCTGAAACTACGTTCTCTCGTAACTGCGGAAAAGGGCGATAAAGTTTACATTGCCAGCGAAGAAAGCGCGATACGAGTAATCGAACCCGACCCGACGAACGTGCGTTATCCGCGCGGCGGCGAACCGGTCATCTACAATCTTTATTCGAAGGGAGTTCGACAATGATAAATTACGGCGTTAGTTTGTTTGAAGTCGTACGTAATTACGACAAATGTATAAATTGTAAAATCTGTCAGGTTCAGTGCGCGAACGGCGTTCATTTTTACGACGAAAAGTGCAAAAAAATGCTTGCTTACAGCAACAAGTGCGTCGACTGCCAACGTTGCGTTTGCACCTGCCCCACGGGCGCGATTAAAATCACCGAAAACGTCAACACGTTCCGTCCGAACTCGAACTGGCAGCAACGCTATCTTACCGAGATATACAAACAGGCGGAAACGGGCGGCGTACTGCTCTCTTCTATGGGCAATCCCGAACCGTACCCCGTATATTTCGACAAAATCTTACTTAACGCCTCGCAGGTAACGAATCCGTCCATCGACCCTTTGCGCGAGCCTATGGAAACGAGAGTTTTTCTCGGTCCCCGTCCGCAGGAAGTAAGGCGCGACGAAACGGGTAAAATCATTCCTTATTCGCCGCCCGGACTCGACCTTTCAATGCCGATGATGTTTTCGGCAATGAGTTACGGCTCGATAAGTTATAACGCTCACGCAGCGCTTGCCCGCGCGGCGGAAAAACTCGGTATTTATTACAACACCGGCGAAGGCGGACTTCACGAAGACTTTTATAAATACGGAAAAAACACCGTCGTTCAGGTTGCGTCCGGACGGTTCGGCGTGCATAAAGATTATCTTAACAGCGGCGCGGCTATCGAAATTAAAATCGGACAGGGCGCAAAACCCGGCATAGGCGGTCATCTTCCCGGAGCGAAAATCGTGGGCGACGTATCGAAAACCCGTATGATTCCCGAAGGGTCGGACGCCGTTTCCCCCGCTCCGCACCACGATATCTATTCCATAGAAGACCTGCGCCAACTCGTCTATTCCATTAAGGAAGCGACGAATTACGAAAAGCCCGTCATCGTCAAAGTCGCCGCCGTCCACAACGTGGCGGCTATCGCGAGCGGAATTGCAAGAAGCGGAGCAGACATCATAGCAATAGACGGTTTTCGGGGAGGCACCGGCGCTGCTCCGACGCGCATACGCGACAACGTGGGTATCCCGGTAGAACTCGCCTTGTCAAGCGTCGACGCGCGCTTAAGAGAAGAACGTATCCGCGACAACGTGTCTTTGATTTGCTCGGGAAGTATCCGTTGCAGCGCAGACATAGTAAAAGCGATTTGTTTAGGGGCGGACGCCGTTTATCTCGGCACGGCGGCACTCGTCGCAATGGGTTGTCACCTGTGCAGAACTTGCAGTTTGGGTAACTGTAACTGGGGTATAGCAACCCAAAAGCCCGAACTCGTGAAAAGGCTCGACCCCGACGAAGCAAGCGAAAGACTGGTTAATCTCCTCACCGGGTGGAAACACGAAATCGAAGAAATGATGGGCGGAATGGGAATAAACAGTATAGAGGCGCTGCGCGGAAACCGCCTTATGCTAAGAGGCATAGGACTTAACGAAAGAGAACTTGCCGTTCTCGGCATAAAACACGCCGGAGAATAAGTAAAAAAATTCGTTTGCTTTTATAAAGAAAGCGGATAAAAAAGGTAGACCGTCCGATACGGTTTTACTATAAAAATCCTTGCGGAACAAGCGTCTGAGGAGTAAAATGGAAATAAGTGCGAAAGGAATTCCTTTTAAGGAACTGAACGAATTGATAAGAAGTTGCGGCGAGCATAGCGTCGTCGTGACGGACGCCACGGGCGAACGGTTTTTGGCGTGCGGACTGAGCGACAAGTCGATTAAAGTTTACGGCACGCCGGGTAACGCGCTTGCGTCGTACCTTGACGGAGCGGAAATCGAAGTTTTCGGCAACGCTCAGGACGCCGTGGGCGACACGATGAACGACGGCGAAGTGATTATTCACGGCAACGCCGGAGACGCTCTCGGTTACGCTATGCGCGGCGGAAGAATTTTCGTCGAAGGCGACGCCGGGTACCGTTGCGGAGTGCATATTAAAGAATACGAAGAGAAAAAACCCGTCGTTATCATAGGCGGTACCGCAGGAAGTTTTCTCGGCGAGTATATGGCGGGCGGAATTATCGTAGTACTTAACAAAAACGACGCTTATTCTGCCGTGGGCAACTTCACCGGGGTAGGAATGCACGGCGGAAAAATCTTTATCCGCGGCAGTCTTAACGCCGTTTTACCTCCGCAAGTTAAGTGCGAAAAAGCGTCGCAGAGCGATATAGAAGCGATAAAAGAACACCTTACGGCGTACGCAAAAGCGTTTTCTCTCGACGAAAACGGACTTTTGAAAGACGAATATTTCGTGCTTACGCCCGACTCGACAAATCCGTACAAACGGTTGTACACGGTAAACTAAAATAAGGAAAGCGAAAAAATGAACACATCCCTCGAATTATCCGAATTTATCAAAGAAAACGACGTAAAATTCGTCAGACTTTCGTTTATCGACCTTGACGGACGGCAAAAGAACCTGTCCGTAATGGCGGAAGAACTTCCCCGCGCTCTGGAAACGGGCGTGCCGTTTTCCGCCCGCGCCGCAGGTTTCGGTTCTTGCGAAAACGACGACCTTTTGCTTTTCCCCGACGTATCCACCCTTCACATACTACCCTGGCGTCCTCAACACGGCAGGGTAGCGCGTTTTTTGAGTTTTATTAAAAACGCCGACGGATCGGACGTCTTCTTCGATTCCCGCGCGATACTCTCGGACGCGATTGCTTCCCTTCGCGCGGCAAATATAAGTTGCGATCTCTCAACGGAAAGCGAGTTTTACCTTTTCAAAACCGATTCCGAAGGGTTCCCGACAAAAAACACGCACGACAACGCCGGGTACTTTGACGTCGCTCCGCTCGATAAGGGCGAAAACGTGCGCCGTGAAATTTGCCTTACGCTGGAAGAAATGGGTATTCGTCCCCTGTCTTCCCGTCACGAACGCGGTCCCGGACAAAACGAAATCAACTTTGCCGCAACTCACGCTTTGGAAGCGTGCGACAACTACACCGTGTTTCAATCGGTGGTAAAAGCCATCGCTTCGCGCAACGGTTTGTTTGCGTCGTTTATGCCGAAACCTATCGAAAACCATTCGGGCAACGGGCTTGCGCTCGACCTGAGTTTAACGGAAAACAAACTTCCCCTTCTCGGCGACGAACTTTCTCCGAAAGCGGAAAACTTCATTGCCGGGATAGTGAACCGTGCGGTCGACACCGAACTGTTTTTTAACTCGATACCGAATTCTTACGAAAGAATGGGCGAGTTCGGCGCGCCGAGCGTTGCCGAATTCGGCAGTAAACGCGGCCAATTCGTAAGAATTGCGCCTAAATACGGCAAAAGATACGTCGAATTTCTTTCCCCGGACAACGCCTGCAACCTGTATCTCGTCGTTGCGCTTATCCTTAAAGCGGGTCTAAAAGGCATAGAAAACGGCGAAAAAATAGAAAAATCCGTCGCTCTTCCCAAAACGATGGAAGAAGCGATCAACAACGCTAAAAAGAGTTCGTTCCTTAAAGAAGCGCTCGGCGAAGAGTATATGCGAGTGTTTATCGAACGAAAAACCGCGCTTTGCTCGGAATACGCCGCGAACAAGAACGCGGCGAACCGCAGTGCGTTTGAGAGAATATAAATTGCGATGCTTAGCACCCTGATAGTATCGTCGAGCGACGTGATGACGAATTTCTTCACGAAAATGCTGGCGGAAATAACTTACGACGAGCCTGTGATTACGACGACCTGCGGCGAAGCGCGCAGAATTCTCGTCGAGCGCGGTTTTGACCTGTGCATCATAAACTCGCCTCTTCCCGACGAAACGGGATACAAGTTGTCCACCGACGTGATAGGCTCGAAAGTAAATCAGGTTATACTCGTGTTAAAACACGAAATAGCGGCGGAAATCGCAGAAAAAGTGGAAGATTACGGCGTTTTTACCGTAGAAAAACCCTTGTCCGGGGCGACGTTCTGGGCGGCGTTAAAGATGGCGAGCGCGGCATACAAACGGCTTAACGCTTTCCGCAACGAGAACGAGCGATTAAAGCAAAAACTTGCCGACGTAAAACTCGTCAACCGCGCAAAATGTTTGCTCATAGAAAAAGAAGGGCTAAGCGAAGAAGACGCACATAAAAAGATAGAACAAGACGCTATGCGGTACCGTTTGTCGCGAGTTCGCGTTGCGCAGGAAATAATAAATCAATACGAAGAAGATTAAATAAAAGAGGATATACTTTATGACAAAATTTATTTTCGTTACGGGAGGGGTCGTATCCGGACTGGGCAAAGGCATAACCGCCGCTTCGCTCGGAAGACTTCTCAAACAGCGCGGGCTGAAAGTCGCTTCGCAAAAACTCGACCCTTATATGAACGTCGACCCCGGCACGATGAGTCCGTACCAACACGGCGAAGTGTTCGTCACCGACGACGGCGCGGAAACCGATCTCGACCTCGGTCACTACGAACGTTTTATCGACGAAAACCTTAACCGTTACAGCAACCTTACTTCGGGTAAAGTTTATTGGAACGTACTTAACAAAGAACGTCGCGGCGAATATCTCGGCGAAACCGTTCAGATTATCCCCCACGTCACCAACGAGATTAAAGCGTTTATTCTTAAAAACGCCGAAATCACCGGAGCGGACGTTATGCTTACCGAAATCGGCGGAACGATCGGCGACATCGAATCGCAACCTTTCCTTGAAGCCATTCGTCAACTTTCCATCGAAGTCGGCAGAAGAAACTGCCTTTTCATTCACGTTTGCTTAGTTCCTTACATCTCCGGTTCGGACGAGTTCAAATCCAAACCCACTCAGCACTCGGTAAAAGAACTGCAAGCAATGGGTATTCACCCCGACATCATCGTTACTCGCTCGGACAAAGACGTGGGCGACTCCATCCGCAAAAAAATATCCTTGTTCTGCAACGTCGATAACGACTGCGTAATCTCCAACACTACCTTGGGCTGTCTGTACGAAGTGCCGCTTATGCTCCACGACGAAGGTATGGACGACGTGGTTTGCCGCGAACTCGGTTTGTCAACGCCCGAAGCCGACCTTACGCAATGGCGCGCTATGGTGGACGCGATCCACGCAAGAAACGGCGAAGTGGAAATCGCTCTCGTCGGCAAATACGTTAAACTCCACGATTCTTACCTTTCGGTAGTGGAATCCCTTTACCACGCAGGTTTCGCTTGCGGTAAAAAAGTAAAAATCCGTTGGGTAGACAGCGATTCCGTCACCGACGAAACCGCAAAAAAAGTGTTCGACGGATGCGACGGAATAATCGTCCCCGGCGGTTTCGGCGACAGAGGAATAGAAGGTATGATCTGCTCTTGCCGCTACGCCCGTGAAAACGGCGTGCCTTACTTCGGTATCTGTCTTGGTATGCAAATTGCCGTTATAGAATACGCAAGACACGTTTTGGGATACCCGGACGCCAACAGCAGAGAATTCGACGAAAACGGAAAACATCTCGTCATCGACCTTATGCCCGATCAACACGGCGTAATAAAAGGCGGCACGATGCGACTCGGCGCATACCCCTGCAAAGTTGCGCCCGGTACTAAAATGGCAGATTGTTACGGCAGTGAAAACATCTCCGAAAGACACCGTCACCGCTACGAATTTAACAACGAGTACCGCGAAGAACTTACTAAAAAAGGTCTTGTAATCAGCGGTACAAGCCCCGACGGTCACCTTGTGGAAACGGTAGAACTTCCCGGAAGAGATTTCTTCGTCGGAGTACAGTTCCACCCCGAATTCAAAAGCCGTCCCAACAAACCCCATCCGCTCTTCGTCGGTTTCGTTTCGGCGGCAATCAAACACGGAAATAAATAAAGCATATTCTTTAAGAAAAAAGATAAATAAAATGCGTTCCTTCGGGAACGCATTTTAATAAAAATTTCAATGATAATCTTCCGGCACGTTCATATCGAACAGCGGCGAAGCGAAGAACTCTTCTATACTTATACCGAAACCACAACAAATTCCGTATATCGTGCTTATCTTTACCGCCGTACTTCTTTTCTTTTTAATCGAAGACAGCGTAGTCTGCGGCACGTCGCTCTTAACGGACAAATCGTACTTGCTCATTTTCCGTTCTATACATAATTGCTCGATTCGCAATATAACCGCGTCTTCTAATAACATTTTTCCTTACTTGTACCTGTTTTACTCTATCGTCGTCAAGGAAATCGTCTGCGTTTCTTCGGGGGGAGCGATTCTTTCTATCTTGTTGAGATTTTTTTGAATCATATCCGTTTTTTTCGTCGCTTCTTCGAGCGTTTTGCCGAGCGTTCCTATTTGATTTTGCGCTTTGCCCAAAAGTTCTACGAATTTTCCGAAGTCTTTTTGGAATCTGACGAGTTGGTCGAAAATTTCTCTGCTCGACTTTTGTACGGCAAGCGTTCTGAACCCTAATTGCAGGCTGTTAAGCAATGCGGATATCGTCGTAGGTCCGACGGGTATAACCTTGTATTTCGTTCTCAGTTCTTCAAGCAATGCGGGCGTTCTGACGACTTCGGCGTAGAGTCCTTCTATCGGAAGGTACATTAAGGCAAAATCCACGGTTTTCGGCGGCATAATATAGTTGTCCCTTATGCTCTTTGCCTGAAGTTTAACCGCGTGCATAAGTGCTTTCGAGTATTCGTCCGTTTTTTCTGCGTCCGCTTTTTCCGACGCGTCCACGAGTTTTTGATAGTCTTCCAGCGGAAACTTTGCGTCGATGGGCAAAAATACCTTTTCTTCCCCTTTCTGTCCGGGCAAAATTACCGCAAAGTCTACTATTTTTCGTCCGTCCGTCGCTTTCGCGGACAAGTTAAACTGCGACGAGTACTGTTCGGAGGTAAGGATATTCGACAAAATGTTTTCCAAACTTACTTCGCCCAAAGTTCCCCTTGCTTTCACGTTGCCGAGCATTCTCCTAAGGTCGGTTACTCCCGTGGTAAGGTTTTGCATTTCGCCCAAACCTTTGCTTACCTTGTCGAGTTGCTCGTTTATTGCGCTGACCGTTTGCGAAAGCCGTTCTCCGAGCGTGGCGGTGAGTTTTTCTTCCACAACCTGACGCATTTCGGCAAGCCGTTTTTCGTTGTCCTGCCGTATTTCGCCGAGATTTTTATCGAGCGATTCTCTCATTTCGGCAATGCGTTTTTCGTTGTTTGAAAGCACGTTGTTTATGTTTGCGGTAACCGCGTCCAGCGTCATTTTTACGCCGCCTACGAGCGAATTGCTCGAAGTGTTGGTTGCGGTGGTCACGGTTTCTTTAACGGAACTTTCCGTTTTTTTAAGGTCTTCCGTAAGTTTGTCTATTTTTTCTTCAAGCGCTTGCTGACGGGCAAGGATTTTTTTTCTTCCGAATAAAAAACACATTTTTCACCCTCACATCTTGTTGCCCTTAGGTATACCTTTTACGCCTTTACGATAAAGCGAGTTGCGGTACGCTTTGTTGTAACTGTTAAGGAATCTGCGGTGACGGATACCGAGCACGATTACAACGAGCAGGACGATAGCGAACAACGCCGCGCCGATGATAAGCAGATACTTAATCATTTTCGTGTCGAGTTCCAGTCCGAGTATCGTGCCGTAAACGCCCTCTTCGCTCTTCGTTTCCGACATTTCCGCTTTAATGCACATTACGTAAGTGCTGAGTTTATCCGCTTTGAACTGAATGCTCTTACCGTCGGGTTGAATTTCCGTATCGTTTACGAGTTTCATCGAGCCGTCGTCCGAGAGTTCGTACACAGAGAAGTAGATATAACTTCTGTACTCTTCCGCTATGGGCAAAGTAACCGTGATATCGCTTACGCTCGTCTGCGTGTACGCTCCTTCGAGCGCAACTCTGTATATGGAAACTACCGTTCTCGGCTTCGTCGAAGAAACCGTCTTGGCAAGCAACGACTGAGCGTTTGAGAACGTTTCCGTACTGGAGCCGTATTGCGTAACGTTTATCGTCGCGCCGGGCGCAAAGTCGCCGTTTATTCCTACGCCGAGTTCTTCGTCTACAAGCAACAGCACTTCGCACGCTTCTTTGAGCAATATAAGTTTGTTGTACAGATTTGCCTTAAAGCACGCTTTCTGGTCCATAGACAGGTTTCTGTAAGTGTCGTAAACGGTAAGAATATCGTTCCAGTCTTCCCTTTCTACCATATTGATTGCGGGCAATGCGATGACCTGATTTTCCGCATTTTCCACTTCCTTCATCAACGCGTCGAGTTTTTCGAACTGCGTTCTGAAGTTTTCGTAATAAGCGTAATATTTGCTCGTTACGTCCCCGGTAATCGCTTTTTGTATCCATTCTTGTCCGTAAACTTTATAATCGTTGAACGTTTCCATATAACGGAACATTTCCTGATAGTCGCTTCTGAGTTCGAAACTCGACCTGTTATAAAGTTTTTCCAAATAGTCCTGATAGCCTTTGATTTCCTTTCTGAGCGTGTTTTCTCTGTCGTTAAGACGGGAGATAAGGTTCTCGAAGTAAGAAACTCTGCTCTTTTCCATATAGTTACGGGCTTTGTTGAGCGCGACTTCGTACGCGTCTACCTGCGCAAGATCCTCGTCGGTAAGGGTGAGATTGTTTACCGTAAGGCGGAACGGCAGTACGTAGAACTCGATGCTCGCTTCGTTGCCGGCGTAGTCTTTTACGTAAACTTTGACGTAACCTCTGTACGGTTTGCCGTTTTTATCGTATCTCGTGGAGTTGTCCACGCTGCTGGTGCTGAGTATATAACCTTTCGGAGCGAATGCAAATCCTCTCGTGTCGTCCTTAATGGTGATGTATTCGCAAATATCGATGTTGGCTTCTTCGACGTAAACTCTCAGGTCGATAAAGTATTCTTCGCCGGGAATTACGTTCATTCCGCCGTCGAAACGAATAACCGGCGGCGTGGTGTCGATGTTTACCACGAACTCTTTCGTGCAGGTAAGTCCCGAACCGTTGGTGGCGGTTACGGTAAACGTGCAGGAACGGCTTACTTCTATCGTGCCGAGCGAATCGCTCCATTCGGTGGGAACTTCTTCCACGGACGAACCGTCTTTATACTTAATCGTATAGAAATAACTTACTTCGGAAACGTTGGTCGCGACTCTCGCTTTGGTTATGCTGACTCTGTTCTTGTTCGTCCACTGTCCGCTGCTTATAAGTTCGGTCAGACTGCTTTCGGTGTTGAACGCTTCGCCGCCGAGAGTAAACTCGGGGGTGATCTGGTCTACCGCTATTCTCACTTTTTGCTGAGCGATACGCTCCGAACTGCTGTTGCTTACGGCGGTTATCGTAAGGATAGCGTCACGGTTAAGGTTAAATCCGTCGAGCGTGTCCGTACTGAACGACGAATAGTTGGTTAATTTCTTACCGTAAGTTCCGTTTTCGGCGGTAGAAACCACGGTCGCCCCGTCGCTGTATTCGAGATAGTACATATAAGTGATACCGCTTGCAGGCATCGTAATCGTTTCTATCTTAACGGTAACCGGTCCGCTCGTCCACTTGCTCGGCGCTTTCGCAAGGTCGGTTTCTCCGCCCCTGTATTCGGCGTTGTCTTTGTCGAGCGTGATTATTCTGAACTCCGGCACGGTGTTTTCCATAGCGATATACGCATTGCCGCATATCCTGGTCGCGCCCGCTTTGTTTCTCAATCTGAACATAAACGCGCAGTTTACGCCGTTTACGAACGGGTGTTTGCCGTTTTCGTCGACGTAATCGGCGAACAAGTCGGGGCTGAACGTAAGAGGTATGTTGTTTTCGCCGGACGCGTACCATACTTTCGTCGCGCCTGCGTCGAGATAATCGAACCAGGTAAGACCTTTGTCCACGCTGAACTGAACGGTCATATAGTTCTCTTCGCCGTCGGGCGCAACGCTGCCTTTACCGCTCATATAAATAACGATTTGTTCTTTCCATAGGTAAGTAAACATACCCGTCTGATCGCTGTACGTTCCGTCGCTCGTGGAGAACGCGACCGAACCGGTCATTTCGCTCGGGTCGCTTACGAAACGATAAACGCTCGCAACGGTGATCACTCCGCCGGTTTTCTTCGTAGCGCACGGCGCTTCCGTACCCACTTCGTTTACCGCGTAAAGCGCAAAGTACGCCGTGGAATAACTCGTCTTGGACAAGGTTATTCCCGCCGCCGCAAACAAATCCACGGTTTCGCCGCCGAGTTTGGTAAACGCGGTTTCCGCAAGGTCGACTGCCGTTACTTCCTGTCCGAGATACGCATAGTAGAAAGATATTTCCGAACGAGAAGCGTCCGCCACCTTTCTCAGATTGATTTTGCTCGTTCCGTAATAGGTGAACACGTCTACCGTCGTCGAACCCGTACCGGTACTCACCGAGAGCGAACTCTTGTCCCCCCTTACTCCGTCGACGTAGTTTTCGCCCGTGCCTTTATCGTAAATAATCGCTTCGTCCGGGTCGGGAGTCGTATTGTCTATCTTGATTTTCGTCACCATCGACGCTTCCTGACGGGATCTGTAACCCGCCCCGTTGCACACCGACACGGTAACGTACCCGGAGAACCCTTCGTCGATGAACGGAACGTAAAACTCGTAACTGCCGTTGTCGTTGAGTATGCCGTTTTCTATCTCTATCCATCTGTCGTCGGGGATACCTTCGGTTATCGAATCGAGCAACATATAATAGAACGTGTACGAATCGTCGAGTTTAACTCCGCCTTCTTCGTTGGTTTTTACGTTAATCTTAACGGAAATTTTGCCTTTAACCCACTTGCCTGCCTGCATATCTTCGGTAAGATCGACCGTTCCGCCCGAAGTACTGTTTTCCGCGGTAAGTTCGTAGTTTATTACCAAATTCTTCGTGTCGTAATGAAGTTTGATTACGTACGGACCGGCACTCACGCGTTTGCCGTCGTAGGCTTGCGCGTCACTGTCGATAAACACCGCGACGTAAACGTCGCCTACGGCGTTGTCCGCAATCGTTATCGGCAAGAGTTTGCCCGCGCGCAGCGTGACGAAGTTACTTTCGATAAGGGAGGACGCCGCTTGCATAAGCAGGTTTTCGTCCATTCCGTCGCCGTTAAAGAACTGATACCGCAAAACGTAGTGCTTGTCTACTCCGAGTTTGTCTATGCTCGTGGTGAAGTCCAAAAACGTTTCTTCACACACGGAAAAACCGTATGCCGTCGTTACGTCGATAAATCTTTGTCCGGATGCGCCCGTTATGGTGACGTCCTGCGCTTTTTTACCGCTGGAAACGGTAAACTCGGTCATCGCTATTCTGTCCGAAGTGTCGATATTGGCGGTAAACGCCGCGTCGACGTACTTTCCGCTGTTGGTGTAAACGCGGTATCTGTACTCTCTGCTTCCGTTATAAAAACCGCTTTCGTCGACTTCGCCGGCGTTAATCGTTATTCTGTAAACGCTCCAGTTCCAACTTACTCCGTATGCGTCTTCTTCGGTAATCGACTCGGCGGATTCCATTTTAACGTTGCGCGGTTGCCAGATTATTTCTCCCGTGGTTTCGTCGCGGAGTATCTTTCCGCCTTCGGTAGCGTAAACGAGTTCTCTTACGTAAATTCCGCTCACGCCTTCTCTTACTTTAAGCACGAGCATTATCTGTCCGTTTACCCAACCGGGGTTTTCCACGTCGATGACGATCATATCTTCGCTCGGTATGGCAACCGTCGGATAAACGTACGCCGACATAACGAATACCGGGTCGAGAACGTCTATTCTTATCTTGTCTTCGGTGGTTTCCGTGTTCGCACTGCGTTTGCCCGCCGCGTTACGCGCGTATATAGTGAACGTGCTGTCCGCGCTCGCAACCAAGTCGAACTCGTACCACCAACGAACTTCGTTTTCCTTTTCTTCGTGGAACTCGACCGCTCTGCCGGCAGCGCGGCTTTCCGCTTCGGCGGAATTGCTTGCTTTGTAATAAAAATCGTATTTTGCGGTGGGCGTAACGTATTTTCCGTCCGCTCCTCGTACGCTGTCGGTGGGTACGCTGACCCTTACCACCGCTTTATCCGCTATCCAGCCGAGAGAGTTCATCTCCGCCGTAACGTCGCCGAGTTCGATTAAGTACGCGCTCTTTACCACCGTGAAAGTAACTTCGGTTTCGTCGCTCACAAGTCCCGCTTTCGATCTTATGCGGAACTTATAGGTAAACGTCACGCTCATCTTGTCGCCCGACGTGGCGGTAAGGACGTAACCCGTTTCGCCGCTGTCCGAGCGAACCTGTTTCGTCATTGCGCTCCAGTTGCCGGAATACATTCCGTCTATTTTTCTTTGGTACTGAAACTCCGTTCCGCTCGGGTTGGAAATCGCTTTGCCCGACGCGTCGCGGTTATATGCGTAAACTTCGATACTGCCGTTGGCAAACCCGAAAGAAATCGTGCCGTTCGTATCCTTAGTCGCGGTAAGAACTTTTTGCTTGCTTTCGTCGTCCGGGTCGGGCGTAGTCGCCGTTACGTTCGCTACCGGCGTGGTCGCGTCTATGTTTACCGCAAACACGGTGTTGTAAGTAAAAGACGTGCCGGCTTCGTTGTACGCCATAAACTTGATGTCCGAAGTGGTTTCGGTAAATGTCGTTACGTCCGACGCTTCGGCGTATTCTCTGCCGTTTACCGATACGGTGTATCTGACTTCCGAGCAGCAACGGCTGATATTCTGCAAAGAGAAAGTGACCTGTTTGCTCGTCCACGAACCGCTTACGTAGTCCGTTCTTCTTCCTTCGAGATCCATCGTTTCCGCGGTAACGCTGAATTCGGGTTTGTACGGGTCCATCTTAACGGGGTATTCGCCCGCGTGCGTGCCGTAAACCCATCTGTTTTCGTTGCCGCCGGAATTGTCGGTAAGTTTGAAAATAACGTTTACCGAACTAAGCGCGCGGTTTTCCACGAGTACGGTGTTCGAATTCTTGATCGGAATGAAGTTGGTTCCGTTGTCGATCGAGTAGAAAAGCATTTCCTTTGCGGAATCGAACGCTTTGCCGCCGCTCATAAGTTCGGTCGTGACTTCGAACGTAAGTCCGCCGGACAACCAGCCACCGGTATATTCTCCGCCGCCGGCTACGCGCGCGACGACGCTTTTGATTTCGGGCTTGTAATCCCCTGCCGGAACGGTATAACTGAGCGCAACGTACGACGGATAGTTTTCTATTTGCTTTTTCGTTATGCCGCTTTCGGTGACGGAGTATTCTCTGCGGAAGTAAACGTAGCCGGAAAAGTCGTTGTTGACGTCTTCTGCGGCGTAAAGGTAATCGACTTGAACGCCGTCTTCGGTTTCGGTGATTTTATTTGCGGAAGAAACGGTAATCCAGGTGGCGGATTCGAGTTGCGTCCCTTCGAGTTTGGTTGCGGATTTGGTGTATTTGAAAGTATTGTTCGCTTTAAGAGCGTCGCTGTCGATTCTGACGAAATAGTAAATCGTCTTGTCGTCCGTACCCGTAAGACTTACGGGTTGATTGATCGTTTCGTACGAAGAAATAACGCTTGCGTCGATGCCGGTTTTTAACCTGACCGACGGCTGCCAGCCGTAATCGGCAGCCTCCGCCCTCGCGCCCGCATCAAAACGCGTACGCGCGTAAGAAAAAACGGTAACGGCGATAACTACCGTCACAAGCGCGACCATCGCCGCAAACAGAACTCTTTTCAGTTTAGAAACCATACTTTACCTTCCGCTTTTTAATCGTCCGAAACCGTGCCGGGCACGGTATAAAGAGCATACTGCCCCTATATTTACGGTTAATCAATTATATATTAACATAAAGAGGCTTGCGTTTCAAGACCTTTTTTGCTTTTTTTAAGGCAAATTTTTGGCAAGGATTTTTACCTGCGACAAAAATAGGGAAAAAAAATGGAAAAAAACGATTTTTTATGCAAAAAGTAGTTTACAAACGCCGCGTTAGTAAATATAATATATCCACGATTGCGGCAACCGAAAAAAAATACAAAAATGCCGCGACGTTATCAAGGAGTAGTTATGGCAAAATACAAAAAATGCCCTCGCTGTGAAATCAATTACATCTTAGAAAACGAAGACTATTGCGAAATATGCAAGCAAGAACTTAAAGGCGCGCGCCTGTCGGCGGATCTCGACGAAGACGAAGAAGAAAGCGAAGAATCCGACCTCTGCCCCGTTTGCCACAAAAATTACCTTAACGAAGGCGAAAAGATCTGTTCCGCCTGCGCAAGCGCACAGTACGAAAAATCTTCCCTTAACGACGATATCGACGAAGAAGAACCCGAAGAACCCGAAGAAGATCTCGACTCGACCAACGAAGACGACTGGGAACTCTCTCTCGAAGAAATGCAGGACGAAGAATTCGCAGACGACGCTTTCGGCGACGAAGAAAAATCCGAAGACGACGAATACGAAGAAGAAGAAGAAGAAGAAGAAGAAAAACAACCCGACGAAGACGACGACGTTCCTTTCGACGACTCCGACGACGAAGAAGAACCGCTCGACGACGAAGAATAACTGTTTGCGCATTTTATCCGCAAATATGCGCCCCGATTCCGCATTCAAGGAACCCCAAAATCACGATTAAACTAAAACTCTCGCAAAAAAGCGAGAGTTTTTTCATCGGCAACGCATGACGGCAACGTGGGACATTGGCACCGCCGAGCGTTGCATCTCATTACGCATTAGGTGTATTACTTACATAGGTTCATCGCACGACAAGGGGTGACTGCTTTTAATATGAAGAATGGCTTCTCCTTGGGGGGAATGCTTTATACGGTGGTTGTTTTTAATTGTAAGTTCATCTTAACTAAAAAATAATGTACGTTAATAACTCGTTTTCAAGTTATTTTCTTATTTAATCCATATGAGAGGAAATTATGAGAAAAGAGGGGTTTATTAAGGGGAGAGATTGAGCATATTCTCTCCCCTTAACTATAAATAAGATTATCCGCTGAGGTTGCGTGCGGGGCGT
>CAJLYQ010000039.1 GCA_905210905.1 uncultured Christensenella sp.
CGGGTGGGCAGACGCAACGGGTTAATCGGGATTGTTCGAGTCGTAACCCAGTTCTTTCATAATAGACTCGCTCCCTCGCCAGTCGCTCCTTACTTTGACGAAAAGCGTAATAAACACTTTGCTGTCGGTCATTTTTTCCAGGTCCTGTCTTGCGTACGTTGCGATTTTTTTAATCATTTCTCCGCCTTTGCCCAGAACGATGGGTTTATGCGCGGCTTTTTCTATAATTAAATCGGCGTTTATCGACACTAAACCGTCGTTTCTTACCGTATATTCGGTTACGTCCACGCCTATACCGTACGGAACTTCCTTGTCGAGCAAACGAAGCGCTTTCTCCCTTATGATTTCCGCCGCCATAAACCGCATATTTTTATCGGTGTACAGGTCGTCGTCGTAATACTTTACGTGATCGGTAAGCATTTTTTCTATTTCTTCGATAAGGGGTTGAATATTACGATTTCTCAATGCGGAAACGGGAACGATTGCTTTAAGTTTTTGCAATTTATTAAGTTCCGTCAAAATTTCGAAAACCTTTTCACGCGTGACGTGGTCTACTTTGTTTACCGCCACGACGACGTTTTCTCCGGCGTTAACGAAAGACAAAAGATTTTCTTTGTCGACGTCGCTATACCCTTTTTCCGAGTCGACGACGTAAAGTACGCAGTCCACGCCTTCGGCGGCGGATTTCGCGCTCTTCATCATATACTCGCCCAAAGCGTTTCTCGGCTTGTGCAGTCCCGGCGTATCGATGAATACGATTTGCGTGTTTTTTTCGTTATAAACTCCGAGTATCTTGTTTCTCGTAGTTTGCGGTTTCCAACTCACGATCGCGACTTTTTCGCCGACTATGGTGTTGATCAACGTGCTTTTGCCGGCGTTCGGTCTGCCCATAATAGCGACGAAACCCGATCTGAAAGAAGTTTCGTTTTCTTCTTTTTCTTCTTCGGTGATTTCTTCTTCATAATCTCTCGTAATGCCGATCGAGCCTAAAATTTCTTCGGTGAGCGCGGTCATTTCCCTTTCTTCTTCGGTCGTTGCGTGGTCGAACCCAAGCAAATGCAACGTTCCGTGGCAGGTAAGGAAGGCTATTTCGCGTTGGATAGCGTGTCCGTATTCCGCCGCTTGTTCTTCCGCTCTTTTTTCGCAAATAAAGATTTCGCCTATGATTATCGAACCGTCTTCGGGGTTAACGTCGTCGGGATAATCGCTTTTTACAAACGGGAAAGCGACGTTTTCGAGATTTTGAAAACTCAGCACGTCCGTAACTTTGTCTATTCCCCTGTTTTCTCTGTTAAGTTCTCTTATTTCTTCTTCGTCGACTAAGGTAATTTCCGCGTCGACGTCGACGGGGCGTATACCGAACTTCTTAAGCGCGGCGTCCACCGTCTTTTTTATGATTTTTTCGTGTTTTTCTGCGTAAACGTTTATCATATCGTCCTTAAAAATGTTTTACTTCGTGTATTTTATTCTTTGATGGTACAAACTCGGCAAGGTTTTTACCAGAGTTTCTTCGATTATTTGCAAGTCTTTTAACGTAAGCGGACACTCGCTGAACTGCCCGGAATCCATTTTGCTCATAATGAGTTTATGGATAAACGCGGTGAAATTGCGGATATCTTTATCCACACCCTGCGCTCTCGTCGCAGCCTCGACGGTGTCGACTATCATAATCAGTCCGCTGATTTTCGTGGACGGTTTCGGTCCGTCGTAACTGAAGTCGCTGTTTGCGATCTGTTCGTCGGTAAATCCGCGCGTTTTGTTAAGGAAGAACCCGACCGTCGTTTTGCCGTGGTGTTCTTCGGCGATTTTCGCAAGACATTCGGGAAGTCCTGCCTGTCGTATCATTTTCGCGCCGTCGTGAGTATGTCTGGTTATCAGCGAAACGCTGACTTCGGGTATAAAATCGTCGTGGGGGTTGTAATCCGTCTGATTTTCGGTAAAGCAGATGGGGTTACGCAGTTTGCCTATGTCGTGATAGCACGCGCCCGCTCTCGCAAGAGTTGCGTTTTCTCCTATCGCTTTGGCGCACGCCTGAGCAAGGTTCGCCATTGCGAGCGAATGGTTATACGTTCCCGGAGCCTCTTTGGCAAGTCGCGCCATAAGCGGAGCGTCCGGGGTGCAAAGTTCGTCCAGTCTGAAGTTGCTGTACATACTGAACAAATACTCGAACACGGGCAAAAGCACCATAAATATTCCCAGACTTGCCAGTATGGAAACGGTGGACCAGATGCCGTCTTTCAACGCTTCGAGCGCGTCGAAGGGCGGAAGGATAAGTCCGGATAAAAACGCTATCGGAAACGCTACTAAAAATCCGACGATAACGCTGTCGATAAAGAACGACATACGAGTATAAACTTTTCTGCTCAGAAGGATAAGGAAGCAACCGCTTACCGCCTGAGTAAGAACGGCAGCCAAAACGTTGGACGCGTCGAACGAGCCGCGGACGGCGGCGTAGCAAAAATAGAACGCCGCAACGCTGATCGTGTTGACGTACAACGCAAGTTTGTTATCGATAAGCAAAGCGATGATAAACCCTACGAAGCAGATCGGCACGATATAAATCGAGATAAATCCTGCGAAAATCGTAGATAAATCGAACCCGATAAAAATCGCTACGAGAATAACTGTAATTTCTTTGCCAAAACAATCGGTAGGTCTGTGACCGAAAAAGTAGAACGCGCCTATTGCGTTAAGCGCGAAGAACAACATACCGCCCAGAACCGCAAACCTGTACGCGCTCGCAAAAATTTCGGCAAGCGTCGCATTCGAAACGAGCGAATACAACAGAGCCATAATAAACGGCATAGCAAAAGAAAACGCCAGAAAAAGTATTTCCGCCTTAACTACGTTGGCATTTCTCTTTTTCGTTTCTTCGGGCGAAAGTCGTTTCGTCTCGTGTAAAAATTGTTTGGTTTTCATTCGGTTGTCCTCGCCGTAAACCGACATACGCGCCGACAAACGAATTGTCCTTATACGCACGCCTATTCGGTTAATAATACTATTATTTCATAGTATATATCCAAAACGACGTTTTTGTCCAGTGTTTTTTCCGTATACCACGTTCTCACTTTCTCCGCTCCTTCGGGGATTTGCTTTTCGAGCGCAGCCGTTTTCTCTTCGATCAACTTTTCTTTTTCCTTCGAATAATCGAATTCTCTCTCGATCTCGCGGGTTTCGTAGTATGTGATTTTTCGCATTTGGGGCAAATTCGCGACGGAATAATTTTCGATAATTTGCGTTTCGTAAGACTTATACGGCGGTTTCGGATTGCCGTCCGAACGAGAGCGGATTAAGTAACTTTTCTTTTTTCCAGTGCGCTCGTTCGTTTTTACCGTCGGCGTAACTACGTAGTGTTCGGATATCCATATCCTGCCGTATACGTCACCCAAAGCGCAGACTTCGTGTTTTTCTCCGTCGGCAAAAGTTTTCGTCGGCAAAATAAGGGTATCCCCTTTTTTTATTACGTCGCCTTTCTTGACGGCGGGCGTTCCGCTATACACGACCACCTTTTCGACCACGCCGTCGTATTTCGAAGTTTTCGGCGATTTATCGTTATAATCCACTACGTCAGGTTTTTCGAGTTCTTCTAAAATTTCGATATACAAAACGTTGCCTTTTATTTGCAACGAAGCGTTGGATATACCGTCGATCGAGATAAGTTTTTTCTCTATTAAGTCCAGGTCTATTTCCTTTTTCTTCGACGGCAAGGGGTACAGAGAAGTCGTCGCTTTTTCCACCGTTTCCTTATCGACAAGCGAAGTTCCGCCGATTTTCAGTTCGGTTACCGTTTCCGAAAAAATAACGAGTACGGTAACGACGAGCGCAAGTCCGACGTACAGACCGAACCTTTGCGCGTTCTTTAAGGCAAAACTCTTAATCGAGCGGTTTTTGACGATTTTGTATTCTTTTTCGTGTTTTTTCAGAATTTCTTCCGCTTTATCGGCAAATTTGCTTTTAACGCTGAATCGGCAATATTTGTCCGTTTGTTTAACTCTTTTTATTTCTATATCGGCAAAAAACATTAAATTTACGATAAAAGAAACCTGTCCTTCGGTTTCGTAAGTGATGTAGTCAAACATTTTCCACTTCCATTCCGCTGATTTTGCCACAAACTACGAGTTCGTCTTTGCTAAGGTCTTTTACCGTTAAATTTTTGCCTTTTATCACGACTTTTTTCTTGCCGACACGCACTGCGACGCATTCGGGTAAATAGTCGTACAGTCCTTTATGCCCTTCGATAATCACGCCGCAAAACTCCAAAAACGTAATTCTACTGCCGTAATCGCCTAGCGCAAGACCCGCTCTCTCGAGCGTTTCTTCAAAATAAGTTTTCATATCTTGATTGTATGAAGGATCGTCTTATTTAATGCCGTTTTTATTTCTTAACGACGTCAGAACTTTTTCGAAATAATTGGGGAGCGGAGCGGTAAAGACCATTCTCTCACCCGTTATCGGATGCGTTAATTCCAGTTTATATGCGTGAAGAAGTTGTCCTTTTAAGCCGAAATCGTCTTTCTTCCCGTAAGTCGTATCCCCTAAAACGGGGTGATTTATATATTTGGCGTGAACCCTTATCTGATGCGTTCTGCCGGTATCGAGTTTGAATTCAACGAGGGTAAAATCGCCGTAACGTTCTTTGACGGTAAAGTGCGTGACCGCTCGCCTTCCTTTCGGATCGACCGCCATCTTTTTTCTGTCTTTGGTGCTTCTCGCAATAGGTACGTCGATCGTCCCCGTATCTTCTTTTATATTGCCGCATACCACCGCCAGATAATATCTCCCTGCGGTTTTCTCCCCTATTTGCTCCGCAAGCGACAAATGAGCGGCGTTGTTTTTTGCAATAACGAGCAGCCCCGAAGTGTCTTTGTCCAGTCTATGCACGATCCCCGGTCTGAGTACGCCGTTAATTTCGCTTAAATCGCCTATTCTGTACATAATCGCATTGACGAGCGTTCCGTCGGGAGTACCCGTACAAGGGTGCGTAACCATTCCTTGCGCCTTATTTATCACCGCTATATCCGAGTCCTGATAGACTATATCTATAGGCAAATCCTGCGGCTTTGCGGAAACGGGAACAGGCTCTTCGATCTCTACGGAAACGACGCCGCCTTTTAACTTTAATCCGCATTTATCGACGGTTTTTCCGTTGTAGGAAACGCACCCGTCGTCAACGAGTTTTTTCACCCTCGAACGAGTGCAGTTAAGTTTTTCGGCGAGAAAAACGTCCAGTCTTTCTTCGTTTTCGGGATAAAAAACGTATTCTTCCATTACTCTCCGTCCCTATCGTCGTCGCGGAACGTATCTTTTTCGTCAGATAATTCACCGTTTTCTACGTTTTGCGCGTCGCTTTTGGCGGAATCGCTCTCGTTCGGTCGGGTTTCGCTATTTGAAGGCGACGCGAGCGCACGTGACGCTTTTCTCTTCTCTTCAAGCGCTTTTTCGTCTTTGGAATAGAAGAAAATAACGTAGATTATCAGCACTATCGTACCCACGGTAAGGCAACTGTCCGCAAAGTTAAACACCGCAAAATCGATAAGTTCGAAATAAATGAAATCTCTGACGTAGCCGAAAGCAAGTCTGTCTACGATATTCCCGACCGCGCCGGCTAGTATAAGGATAAGCGCGCTCCTAAGCCACAGGTTGCGCCTTTGGTAAGTATAGAACAAGAAAAACAACAAAACTACCGCGCAAACGATGCTTATTGCGGTAAGAGCGGCGGTTTTTCCCGAAAAAATGCCGAAACTCGCGCCGGTGTTTTCCACCGCTTCAAAGCAAATTACGCCTTTAATTATGTTTATCCGCCCGGTTTCTTTGCAAGCGCCGTATATAAAATGTTTGGTCAATAAATCAACCGCCAAAAATGCGGCGGATATTAAAAGTTCGATAAAACAGGTAAGCCATCTTTTTCTGTCGGATACTGCCGCAACGAAGGATTTTTTTGAATCTTCCCGAAACTCTTTTGCTGTCATTTTTTCCTGAGTGTCTTTCATTTTTCTCCTTAAAGTCCGCTCTTTACCGACGTGATTTTAACTCCGTCGGGAATAAGAATGAACGTTTTGTATTTTATTTTCTTAATGCTCCCTCTTAAAGCAAACGTTGCGCCGCTTAAAAAATCGAGCATTCTTTGCGCTATTGCGGGCGGAACGGTGTCGAAGTCGATTATCACGCCCTCTTTTCTCTTTATCCTTTTTACGACGTCTTCGACGTCTGCGAACTTAGTCGGAACGACGGGGATAATTTCCTTTCTTTCCCGTAATCCTTCCGACTTGTCGCTCATACTTAAACGTAACTCCTTTCACCGAAAATCGCTCGTCCCGGTCTTACTATCGTCGCGCCGCATTTTGCCGCAATCAGATAATCGCCGCTCATTCCCATCGACAGTTCCTTAAACGTATCGTTCTTGCGTTTGAAAAACTCTTCGTACACTTCGTCGAAAGTTTTTTTCAGCGCGTCTTCATCGTACCAAAGGGGCGCGACTGCCATAAGTCCGTCGACTTCTATTCTGTCGAACTTACTTACTGCGTCCAAAAACTCGTCCAGATTATCGAGTCGTATTCCGCCTTTGTTCTCTTCCAGACCGGTGTTTATCTCGATAAGCGTCTTTTGCTTCGCTTTGTTTTTCTTTACGCATTCTTTTTGTATCGCGGCGCAAAGATCCGCTCTGTCGAGGCTATGGATAAGTTCTACCTTATCGATTATATATTTTACTTTGTTTGTCTGAAGTCTGCCTATAAAGTCCCACCTATATTCGTCGGTGTACTTTTCAACGAGTTCCTGCACGCGGTTTTCGCCTGCGGCAAGCACCATTCGGGTAGCCATACACTTAGTTACGGTAGCCCTATCTCTCGTTTTCGTTGCGGCGACTATCTGACAGTTTTTGTTAATCTCGTCTATGCTTTTTCTTATCAAAGCAACGTTTTCTTCTATCGTCATTTCGGTAAAATAAGTTATTCTCTGATTGCTTCCACTCTGTTTATACTGACTTCGTAGGCTACTTTTTCGCTTACGTTGCCTTCTTCGTCCACTTTTTGATATATTCTCGACTGAATTCTGCCGTTGACCGCGATTTTGTCGCCTACGGGTATTTCTTTAACGTATCTTGCGTTTCTTCCCCAAGCGATGCAGGGAAGGTAATCGCTCTTGTTATACGCTCTGTTTACGGCGAGAAGCACGTCGCATATTTCTCTCTTAAACGGGGTCATTCTGTAAATCGGTTCTTTACAGACATAACCCGTCACGTCGATGGTGTTGGGGTTTCTCGTTTCGTCGTTGTCAAGTATTTCTCTGACGAAAAGGGTAAGCAAAAGTTTGCTTCTGCCGTCCACCATTTTGTTATAACTTCTGAGTTGTCCGGAAAAGGTGACCGTGCTGCCTTCCCCGATATCCGTTCCTTCCAGCAATCGCTCGCTTATGGTGAAAGGAATTTCGTCAAGTTGTTCGCTTAGCCTTGGAACGCTCAGGACGCTTTCGTAAAATCCTTCTCCGTACATCTGATGCGAATAGACAGGTTTGCTCTTGACCACGCCGCAAAGCGTTGCGACATTGTTGTTCATCATTTCATAATTCATACTCTCGTACTCCCATAATTAAGTAATTGCCGAATGTTGCGTTCCGTTGTTGTCCACGTAATAGTTGTCGGTCAGCACCAGTTCGTCCATTCTTACAAGGCGCAATCCTTTGTTTTTTAATCCTAACAAAACGACGGGTAATGCGTCCAGTATATGCTCGCTGTTGTTGTGACAGAGTATAACGGAACCGTTTTTAGTCTTCGGAAGTATTCTTTCGGCTATCCGGCTACCGGACAAGCCTTTCCAGTCAAGACTGTCGACGTCCCATTGTACGCCCGTAAGTTTTTGCTCTTCGAGTACCGTCATAAGAGTATCGTTATACTCGCCGAACGGCGCTCTGAAGTATCCGACGGTCTGTCCCGTAAGTTCTTTAACCTTATCAGAAACCACGGAAATTTCCTTTTCCATATCCGCTTTAGACAATTTGTTAAAATGCGGATGGTTTGCGCTGTGGTTGCCTATAAGGTGTCCCCTGTTCGATATTTCCTTTACGGTTTCCGGGTACGCGTCAATCCAAAAACCTACCAGGAAGAACGTAGCCTTAACGTTGTATTCGTCGAGAATATCGAGAATTTTTAACGTTTTGTCTGCGCCCCACGCGGCGTCGAAACTTATCGCCGCGATTTTTTCGTCCGTTTGTACCGAGTAAACGGGAATTTTCCGTTTTGCCGCGGCTTGGACGGACCGATTTTTCGACGCGATTCCGTACGCGGTAAGCACGGACGCGCACGCGAGTAACGCAACGAGAACCATTGCTATCGCCACTCGACTTTTTTTAAGAACCACGAACATTCGACACCTCACATTTTAAGGCTTTGCACTTGTCGATTTATGATATTTTCGGTCGATAAAACTCGTATTATATCGCTAAATCCAATTGCTTTCTTGTGTTTAATTCTTATTGCCGAGCAACGATTATTATTACTCTTTTTTATTTAAGCCCGATTTTTTCGATCGGAATCGACTTAACCCGTTCCTTTCGATTACTCTTCGCTGTCTTTTGCTATGTCTTTTCTGTAATGCATACCGTCGTACGCGATTTTGCCGATATTTGCGTACACTTTTTCGGCACATTCTTTTTTCGTTTCGCCGAAACTTGCCACGCTTATTACCCTGCCGCCGCTCGTTCTGAGTTCTCCGTCGACGATTTTCGTACCGGCGTGGAACAACGAAACGTCGTTATCGACGTTGTCCGCAATCGAAATTTTGTGATTTGCGGTGTATTCAAGCGGATAACCGCCGCTCGTTGCGACAACGCATACTCCGCTGCTGTGTTTTATCTTTACTTCGATTTTGTCAAGCGTCCCGTCGATGACGGCGTTGAAAATATCCAGCAAAGGCGTTTCTATAAGGGGGATAAGCACCTGTCCTTCTACGTCGCACAGTCTTGACACGAAGTCAACTACTTTGACCGAGCCGTCTTCGGCTATGATTATACTGAACGCAAGCGCGCCTTTATACGCGCAACCTTCTTCTTTAAGGGCGTTTATCGTAGGCATAATTATTTCGTCGTACACGCGTTTTTCCACTTCTTCGGTGTAGCCTTTGGCAGGAAGGCTCGCGCCCATTCCAGCGGTACTCATACCTAAGTTTCCGTCGAAAACTCTGCGATAGTTTTCCACTCCCGTAAATGGTACGACGTGCGTTCCGTCGCTGAAAGCGGTGACAGTGACCATCTCGCCTTTAACGAACTCTTCTATATCGATCTTATCTCCCGACGCACCGAAAAGTTTGGCTACCATTATGTCGTACGCCGCGTTTTCCGCTTCTCTTAAAGTTCTGCAAAACATTATACCTTTACCGCCGGTTCTGCCGTTCGTTTTTAACACGAGCGGAAAACTTTGCGTTTTTATATACTTTTTCGCTTGAGTATAATCGCTGAAAATTTTGAACTTCGGTGCGGGGATTTTGTATTTCGCGCACAGATTGCCGGCGAACTCTTTGCTTGCTTCCACCGCCGCGGCTTTTGCGCTGCAACCGAACGCTCTGTGTCCTTTGGAATTGAGCAAATCCGTAAGTCCTTTGGCGAGAAGTTCGTCCGGGCTTACGACGGTAAGTCCTATGTTCGGGTTGGCGTCAAGGAACTCGACTATTCCGTCGAAGTCGAAAATGTTCATCTTGATACAGGTTGCTATTCCCGCTAAACCGCCGTTGCCGGGTATGCAAAAGATGTTGTCTACCCTTGCGTCTTTTTTCAACGCGATTGCGAGCGCGTGTTCTCTTCCACGCGAGCCGATAAGTAATACGTCCATTTGCTTTCTCCTTTTTTTCTTACTCCGAGAAGTAGAAGTTTTATTCTTTTTCTTTCGTTAATTCGATTTCGAACTTCACGTTCGACGGTTCGCTCGGCGCAATGAACTCTCTCAGGTACGTTCCGATAAGTCCTTCTTCTATCAGTCCGCCCAAATCAAGTTCTTTATCGCCTATGTATTTTTCATATCCTTCTATACAGTTGCCGGTAAAGCCGTTTACAAGACTTTTAACGAACTCGTTTTTCAGCGTCGTAAGGTCTTTGCCGAGCGACAAGATTACTTTGCCTATGAATTCGTCGTCATCGTCTTCCTCTTCCTTAAACGCTTCCGATCCGATTTTTGCCGCAATCGGCATAAGATTGCTTTCGTAGCACTCGAGTTTTCCTTCCTTATATAAATACTCTGTGTTTAAGTCAAGTTTTTCGCTTATCCCCGTTTCGGCAAGGCAGGCGTTTATTTTATCCCGCGCCGCGGCAAGGTTTTCGATAACCTGATAAACGGTATACTTCATCAACTCCGCGAACTCTTCGTCGGTAAAATCCCTGTCGCCGCGTATAACTTCGGCAAGGCAGGAATTAGCAAACGCGGTAAAGTTTTTGTAATCCGTTTTCGGCATTTTCAATCCGTATTTTTCCAGCGTGCGTTCCATACTTACGCCGTTGGTTTCGTCTTTTTTGTAATAAGGCATGGTTATAGTCTTTTTGATAACGTCTTCACGCACGATTTTCCACGCGTTTTCGTACTTGCTCAAACTTTTCGGAAGTTTTTTACCGAGCAAACCGCCGTCGTCGGCAATTCCGGCGTAAAGTCTTCCCATATAATCGAACAGGTACTTTTCGGCGTATCCCGGGTAATCGTCTTCAATCGATTTTCTGTCACTTTCCGGCAAGAATTCGGGCAGGTATTCGCTCTTGATTTTTTCCGCTTTGACGCTCTTTACCGAGAGTTTTTTACCTAGTTTAACTTCTCTGTACGACGTGTTGTACATAGCAAGGCAGTTGGTCATAACTTCGTAAATCGAGTTCGTTTCGCCGTCTTTCGTGAAAACTCTTTCTTTTACGTCGTTAAAATGCATATGTCCGACGAAAACGACTTTTGCGCCGTATTCGGCAATCGAACTAAGTATTTCCTTATTATATCCGTCTTCCGCCGAACGCATAAACGGTTCGAGAAGTTGCGGCATATGATTCATCAAAGGTTTATGCGCCATAACGACGGGCGTTTTGCCTTGTTCGGTACATTCTTTTACCCTGTCTTCTATCCAAAGCCGATGTTCTTCCGTCATTCCGTCTTTAATCGTGCCGTCGTCGTTTTTATACTCGACGTTGTCCACGGCAATAAGTCTGTGCGTTTTGTCCAACTCTGCAACGTAAGAAAGCGTTCCTTCGTAGCGAGATATAGCCTGTTCGTAGCCGTAGGGCGCGAAAATCTCGGCAAACTTTTCTTTCGACATTCTGTCCGTTTTTACCGGCTTGCCGTTTTTGGTTTCGTTTACGTCGTGGTTACCGTTAATAACGAACGCTTTTATTCCTTTGCTTTGCGCTTTTGCCAGCGTTTCCGCTACCGCCAATGCGCTCTCTTCGTCGCCGTTTTCCGTTAAATCGCCCGTAATAAGCAGATATTTTGCTTTTTTCTTAATAAGATCGTCGATAAAAGAACGGAAAATCGCGTCCGAAACGTGCCGAAGTTTTTCCGTGTGTTCGAGCGACGGATAGTTTTCGGCGGTCATCGTCTTGTTGGACACGACGTGCACGTCCGTGCATACGAACATTTTTATTTCGTCTTTGTCCGAACAGCCGACTGCCGCAGCCGCACAAAATACGCATAAAACCACGATCAACGCGATAAACAGCGGTCTTATTTTTTTCATTAGTTTTCCTCCCGTATTTTCACTTTCGAATAACCTCTTCCACGTCTTCGTGCAAAACGAGTTCCGCCATATCGTCGTAGGGCGTAACCTGTTTGTTGATAAGCACTAAATGCCTGCCCTTAAAGAATTGCACAAGATACGCCGCCGGATAAACGGTAAGCGACGTGCCTACTACGATAAGGCAATCCGCTTTTTTGATTTCTTCTATCGCGCCGTTCCAAACGTCGTCGTCGAGCATTTCGCCGTACATTACGACGTCTGGCCGAACCATTCCGCCGCATTTATCGCATTTCGGTATTCCGTTTTGCTGCATTACGTATTCCAAACCAAACTTTTTACCGCAACGCACGCAATAGTTTTTTTCCACGCTGCCGTGGAGTTCGTACACGTTTTTGCTGCCTGCTTTTTGGTGCAAGCCGTCTATGTTTTGCGTAACGACGGCTTTTAGTTTGCTTTGTTTTTCGAGTTCGGCAAAGTAGATATGCGCGGTGTTCGGCTTTGCGTCGGGATAAACCATTTTCGACTTATAGAACTCGAAAAAGGTTTCGCTGTCGCCATACAATACGTCGTGCGATATTATTTCTTCGGGCGTATATTTTGCGTTCGTTTTTTGCGAATACAGACCGTTTGCCGAACGGAAATCGGGAATACCGCTGCCGCAACTTATTCCGGCACCTGTAAGCAGGACTATCCTTTCGCTTTCGTCGACGATACGTTTCAGTCGCTCGTTCATAATTCTCCTTACTTTGCGCAGTATTCTTCGTTAATTTTCACTGCGAGCCTTACGCCCCTCTTCGTCGTGACGACGTCGGACATAAACTCGCCGTCGTCGTTAACGAACATTGCCTTGTTTTCTTTATCTCCCCAGGAACGCAACCAGTATCCGTTTGCGCCGTCCGTGCCTTTTTGGTACAGTGCGTAGTCGGAATAGACGGGTTTACGTATACTTCCGCCTAACGCCGCGCTTTCTGCGTAAGACGGAACGAACAAGTATCCGCTCGTATCGTTTTGCACCGCCCATTTAAGATCCTTATCCTTATAATAACCGCTTCCGAGCGCGTTGCTTACCGTCATATCGGCAAGTGCGATAAAGTTCTTTTCTATTTCCGTAAAGTGCGATTTCGTAAACGTCGAAGTCATTATTCCGTTAAGTTTGCTCTTCTCCCAGTTGTTGGCGTAGAATTCGCCGTTTTTGTTCGTAGTCACGCTGAATTCGGAATAGTCCAACACGCACGCAGAAACGGCGTAAGACGAACCGTCGCTTGTCGAAACGACGTTCCATCTGATGGGATCCACTCTGTAACAAAGCGTATCGCTTATCTTGTAGTATCTCGAACCGTCGTCGTAGGAGTAGTATCTGTACTCGTTTCTGTAATCGTTTGCGTCGGCGTAAACGTTGTTGTCGTAGCCGAGTTGTCGAATAAAGGTTTCGTCGGTGATCGCGGTTTGCGGATAAACTCCGAGATAGAAGTATTTGCTGCCGGCGGCGTCCGTCAGCACACTCACGTTTTTAACCGCTTTGCCCCATTTTGCGTAAACGGTAACGTTGCCTTTATAGTTCTGCGGAATGATTTTTTCTATAGGTTTGGTATAGTCCTTATCGGTGAACCAGCCTTCGAAAACGTAGTATCCCTTTATCTCGCCGTTTTCCTTATAATATTTATGCGGATTATACAGCAGGATTTCCGTCGTGCTTGCGGCGTTGAAACTTGCCATATTGTACGGCGAGTTTACAGCGTCGGTCGTGTTCATCGAATAAGTAATGTTGTACAAGCCGTCGTTGCCGGTATATTTCCACTCGCATTTGATAATAGGCGCGTCGTCGCCGTCGTATATAATATAGTTATAACTAATTTCTCTCGAAAGGGGTTCGTCCGCGAATTGTTCGGTCGTTTTATCGTACAAATACCATCCGACGAAGGTATAATTCGTCGCCGCGACCGCACCGAGCGCCCAGTATTTCGCTCCGACGTTTTCGGTGTATTCGGATTCCCTTTCCACCACTCTGAGCGTATAACTCATATTGCCGCCGTCCGCGTCCGAAGTAACGACGTCAAGGGTAAGTTTTTTCCACTTCGCTACGAGTTCTATATTGCCGAACATATCGGCATACTTCGAATAATCCGCGGAAACGATCTCGCAAACTTCGGGGTAAATCACGTACTTCTTATCTCCGTCGCCGTTTACCGTCTGCGAATCGGTGACGAGTACGCCGTTGCAATACCAACCTTCGAAAACGTACGCTTCGTCCGTTCTTTCGCTGTCGGAGTAATCTTTGGGTACTGCCACCGCTTTTACGCTTCCGCCGTAAGGCGCAAGGGGCGAACGTCTGCCGCTTATCGAAATTTCGGGCGCTTTAAGCGTTATTTGCACGCTGTTTTCCGTGCCTTTCGCTCTGAGCGAAAGTTTATACGCTTTGCTCTTTTCCACCGCAAACGTGAACGTTTTTTCCGCCGTATCGTTGACGACGTATTCGTTCGTTACGTCCCCGCTCACTTCGCCGACGAGAATTTCCGTACGTTGGTTGTTCGAATAATTGTTGACGGTCAAGGTATACTTACCGTTTATCGTGGCGACGAAGTAATAATCTTTCTTCTCTTCGGTGACGTTGAATATTCTGTACTTTCCGTCCGCGTAAATCGCGTTCGTTTCGTCCGCGCCGTAGTCCGACATAGGTATCCACTTAGCGTAAACCTTTACGTCGCGTTTGATATCCTTGTTGAAATCGTACTCTTTACCTTCACATTCGGGGTTATCGAACCAACCGCCGAACATAAACGCTCCTACGTTCTTATGTAAAACGTTATACGGATATTCGATTTTATCGCCGGCGTTAAGCAACTGCGACGGAATGTCGCCCACTCCCTTAATTATGCTTTCTTCGGTCGTGTTAAGATCGAAACTGAACGTTACGTCGTATCCTTCGACGTATGCGTCGCCTGCGGTTTCATTCTCGTTTTCCACTAATATGGAGTATTTACCGAACTTCATATTGACGGAGCGGCTCGTTTCCGGTGCGTCTACGACGTATTCGTCGGTTATTTCGAGCAGATTATCCATATTGTCGAACCAACCGATAAACGAGTATCCGTTCTTGTCGAAAGTCGTCTTTAACGTCCATCTTTCGTCGTAAGCGGTCGCATAACCCGTGGTTTTTCTGACGTATCCGACGTATTCGAACCCAATATTGTCCGTGCTTCGTTCGATTTCCACAAACCGTCCGGCCGTTTCGCTTGCGCGGAAAAACTCGACTATAAGTCCGTTGTATATTTCTCTCGTTCCGCTCTTAACCGTAACGAGTTCGGGGCGATCGATCGAAGACGGTATTATTTCGCCCGACTTAGTAACCACTCTGTATCCGTAACCGTCGGGGATATCGACTTCCACTTCGATAACGAGCGTGCCTTCCGAGGTGTAATACCCGTAAGAATTGACGTATTCGACAAACTTTTTGTTGGTTTCCGTAATGAATTCGGTATAACCGTCGATATAGTTTATTTGTTTATAAACGGCGGTGAGCGATTCCGACGTATCTTCCGCTCCGTACGAATAGGTCATATCTCTCGAAACGTACTTATCCGTCGAAGTCAGATCGGATTTATATTTCCAACCCAAAAACGCGTAGCCTTTGATTTTCTTTGCGGTTACGGTAAAGTATTGTTGTCCGTCTTCCGAGCGTAAAACTCCGTTGATCGACGGAGAAGCGGGCGTACCGGATTCTTCTTCGTATCTCGCTCCGGGTTTGTCCGCGTCGCTTATTCTTCCGAACATTGCTCTGAACGCGTAATCGTATTCTTTTTCTCTGTCGAATTCGCCGAGATTAAGGTCGTAGGCTAAGTTATAACTCTTTATCGTGCCGGGCGACGTCGTTTCGTCTTCCCAACCCATAAAGTAGTAACCGTCGGCGCAAGTCGCCATAAATATCACGTGCAAATTCTTTCCGTCGAGATAGAACGCGTAAGTTGCGGTACTTCCGCCCGAACTTTCCCCGTTCGACGTTATTTCGACGTTTACGTTCAGTTCGCTCCAAACGACTTTATAATAACCGCGCAAATTGTCTTCTCTTACGATTATTTCGTAATCGCCGCTTATTTTTTCGCCGTCTTCGTCGTACCAACCGTCGAAGAACTTGCCGCCGTACCACGCCGCGCCGTTAATTCCGTATTCTATATCCGAGCGTATTCTTATGCGGTAGTACGTAGTGTTTTTGCCGTCTTCGTACACGGTAAACCCGGTTATTTCGCTTTCGCCGACCGAATCGACTTGTATCGAAGCGTCGGTTTTTCTCCAACGGGGTTCGAACTCGAACTCGTCGGATACTAGATATACCGTTTCTCCCGTTTCTTCCGAGAAGAAAGCGACGGCTTTATACGTGATATACTCGCCGTCGTTTTGCGGATCGGGGTACTTAACGAACGTTCTCGTCAATGAGAATTTTTCTCCGAGATAAACCAAAGCGTTTTTCGTTTCGGTAGCCGCTCCTGCGTTTGCCGCGCTTAAATCCGTCTTGAACGTGGCGTACCAACCCAAGAAAACGAACCCGTCGTTCGTTATTGCGGACAAAACGAACTCGTCGTCGTTTTTATCGTTGGTTAAAGCGGTCGTCGCGTACGTTCCGCCGGGATTGCCGGTAGCGTATTTAACGTTGATTTTCGCGTTGTTTCCGCTTTCGTTAATCGCCGTCCACTTCGCCTTATAGGACTGTCCGGATCCGTCGTTACCGGTTTCCCAAACGTATTCGTGGGTCGTTCCCGCGGCGGTTTCCCAACCTGCGAAGACGTAACCGGTTTTCGGTTCGGCGACTAAAATTATTCTTCCGCCGTACGCCATATAGTACGCGTCGCCGGCGGCAGAATTTTCGTTTACGATTTCCGCCGTGACGTAGTAGTCGGTTACTTTTCCTTTTCTCCACACGGCGAGATAACTCTTCCTGCTTTCGGTTTTTCTGAGTTCCGCCACGTTTACCAAGTACGTAAACTCGAACGCCGCGATCTGTTCTTGCGTTCTCGTTTGCACTCCGAGCGGAGAAGTGTTTATTACCGCCGTCCATTCGGCGTCCGACGACGCAGGATACAGTCCGAGATAGTTGTATCCCCTTAGTTCGCCGCTTTCGCCTACTGCGTTTTTGTTTGTTTTTACCGTAATTTTGCAATATTCGGTAACGACTCCGCTTATTACGGTCTTGTAAGCGTAAAAGCCTACGGTTCCCGCTTTGGGTGCGGGTTCGGAAACCGTTCCGTTATACGCGGAAACTTTGATTTCGTATTTGTCTTCGTCGATCTTCGTATATTTTGCTTCGTAACCCGATTTCAGTCTGCGCACCGAGAACGTGAACGACAGGTCGAACGTAATAAGATCGTCGTTTTCGTCGTACCAACCGTCGAAGCGATACCCATCGTTTACCGTAGCGGACAGCGTGACGAATTCTCCGGTTTCCGTACTCGTGCGGTAAGAACTTACGTACTGTTTGCCGCCGTTCGTTGCGTTTTCCGCATAGGAATAATACGTTTTCGTTTTATCCGCCGCGCCTGCCTGGCATAGCGTAAACGTCCCGGCGGTTTCGTCGTACGAGTAATACTTGCCTGCCGGAAGTTGCGAACCGGTTT
This sequence comes from uncultured Christensenella sp., assembly GCA_905210905.1. Taxonomy (GTDB): domain Bacteria; phylum Bacillota; class Clostridia; order Christensenellales; family DTU072; genus CAG-1782. The sequence continues at coordinate 17,297 of CAJLYQ010000039.1, forward strand.
CTACCGAAGAGAAAACGCCGGACGAAACGTTAACGGAATACACGGCTTTTTTCCAGTTTGCTTCGTACTCGTCTTCCGCCGTTGCGTCCGCACCGAATCTCAGGCACGTTTCCGTAGTGTATATTTTTCCGTTTTTATACCAACCGAGCCACACGTAACCGTCGTAGGTTTCCGCTTCGACGACGACGTTGTCGCCCTGCGTCATTCCGCCGAAAGTAAACGTTCCGCCGTAGGACGTACCGGTTCGGTACGCGCCCGTTCCCACACGATATATTATCGCTCCGGAATCGAACGCGTTGGACGAGATTTTGATTTTGTTTAATTCGTAACGGACTTCGTATTCTTTGCCTTCTTCGGGAAGTTTTGCAAACAATTCCTTTCCGTCGGTTGCAGCGGTAGTTCCGTCTTCCGCGTAAAGTCCGGTAAAGACGTAGCCGTCGGCTATTTTCGGTACGAACGCCGCCGTGCCGCCTACGACGTTGTTTTCTTTTTTCACGTTGACTTCTACCGAAACTTTATCGTCGCCTTTAATCTCGAAAAGTTTGTCGGTTTCCGTCCACACTGCTTTGAATTCTTTGGATTCGGTAACGATAAACTCGTAATCGAACTTCAGCGCTCCGCTTATTTTTTCTTCTCTGTCGAACCAACCTACGAAGGTATATTTATCTTGCGGAACGGCGGTTATTTTCGCGTTTTCTCCGCGTTTTTCCATTCCGTCGCCGCTAAACGCTCCGTCAAGTTCTTCCGCGGTCGTTTTATTTTTTATTTCGTTCGTTATTTTTATCGTGAACGCGTTCCATTCGGTGTAAGAGACGGATTCCGAACGCAGCGTAAATTCCGCTTCGGTTATGCCGTTCCTTAATCCGTTCCAGCCTTCGAACGTATGTTTGCCGCATTCGCAACAGATTACCGTCGCTTTGATTTTGTCGCCTGCGTCGAGATTGCCGTATCTACGCAACTTCTCTCCGCCGTCGAAAGTTATCGTTTGTCTTGCCGCTTCGGTTTCTCCGTTAAGATTGCGTTCCGCCACCGTGAACGTGAACCATTTTTCGATTATTTTCGTTTTTCCCGTAACGGGTTCGGTCGTGAACGTTCTCGCCGCTGAAAGGACGGTTCCGTCCGACGAACAGAAACCGCCGAAAACGTATATCGTGTAATTGCCGTTGCCGTCGTTTACGATACCGTCGTATCTGCCCGTCGCGTTAAGACTGGTTCTGTCCCCCGACGCAACGCTCTTTACGTTGCTTGCGACGGTTGCGCCGTTAAGCGTGAGTTCGTAAGTAAACTCGACCGCGTTTCCGTCCCATCTCGCGATTAAGGTCGTGTCCGATGGAATATTCCAGGCTTCGACTATTCCGTTATTGCCGCAAACCTGCGTTCCGTCTTGCGTGAACCAACCCTTGAAACCGTATCCGCTTTTCGTTGCCGCGGGAAGAACGACCCTTTTTCCGTACTCAACCCGTTGCGCGGTAACGGAAACGGTACCGCCGTCGGCGTTGAAGACGACGGAGTACGATTTGACCTTGGTCAAAGCGCGAAGGGTCACGTCCGAGTGAACCACGGTACCGTTGTCCCCGAATCTGAACTCTTTCGTTCCGTCGTACCACAGAATATCGTACCCGATAAGGAAATACTCTTCGGGCGCGGACGCAAGCGTTTTCCCTTCTTCGCAAATCTTTTCTCCTACCTTGCCGCCTTTCTCGTCGTAAAAAGTAACGGTGAAATATTTTCCCCTGTTAATAACGAAACGCGCAACGTAAAGCGTATTCGTCGCGCTGTCGGTAACTTTCATATAATAAACGTTCTTCCCGGGAACGAGTTCGAACGTTTCGCCCCCTACGGGTGAGGTACATTCTTCGTCGTAGTAAAAATAATATCTGTCGTTTTCCCCGGCGAGTAAAATTTTGCCCGTTAAATCAAGGTTCTCTTCCGTTGCCGCAACGGTATAAACGCACTCTCTCGTCGACGGAGAATAAGAAAAGTTGTCGTCCTCGACGAATACGTCGTCGGTCAGTCTCCACTTAGCGTATAAAGTAACGTTGGAAGTAACTTCGTCCTTAGCAAAATCCCATTCCACAAAAGTTTCCGGAGCAGTGTACCAACCTACGAAGGTATAACCTTTTTTCACCGGAGCGGCAGGTTGTTTGATTTTTTCGCCGTTGCGCGCGGTAAGCGACGAAACGCTCGATCCGCCGTTCGACACGAAATCCACGGTGTACACGAGTCCCGTGGGTTTTTCGGGTTCGATAACGTTTACGTTGCCGCCGTTTCCGCCGTCATTCGGTTTGCAAGCGAAAAAGCAAAGCGCGAGCGATAATAAAAGCAATAAACATATCGTCGCTTTCAATCCGTTCCGTTGTCCAGTCATACGTTTCTCCTATAATACAAGCGTGCGAGCGCGCGTAATAATTAAATTATTT
>CAJLYQ010000040.1 GCA_905210905.1 uncultured Christensenella sp.
CACCCACCCGCCCGATAGAGTGGAAATGGGTAGATAACGGAATAAACTTTTGTCGTGCGATAAACTTATAAGTGTGCTACACGCATTGCGTAATGGGATGCAACGCTCGGCGTTGCCAACGTCCCACGTTGCCCACGTTGCGAAAAAAGTTCTGTTTATGCGGTTCGGCGCATAGACTGAACGTATGATGAAATTAAGTAAAAAAATTGCTCTGTGTTATGAAAAACTGAGCCGCATTGCCACGTCCGAAATCGTCGGCGAAAGCGTTCTCGGTCGAGAAATAAGGCTGTTCAGGTTCGGTACCGATCCGAAAATCGTCTTATTTGGCGGAATACACGCAAGAGAATGGATTACCACGTTACTTCTTACCCGACTTGCGGAAGAAGAGAGCGGTTTGTCGTTCGATCTCGTGCCGTGCCTTAACCCCGACGGAGCGAGCCTCTGTTTTGACGGAATTAACTCCGTTCCCGACGGCTTGCTAAGGCAGGAACTGCTAAAAATCAACGGCAGCGACGATTTTTCTTTGTGGAAAGCCAACGCCCGAGCCGTTGACTTAAACGTCAACTTCGACGCGGACTGGGGAGAAGGACGGTTAAACGTGACGGAAAAGTCGCCGTCAAACTACATCGGACCATTGCCGGAAAGCGAGCCGGAAACGCGCGTTGCAGTCAACGTTCTCGCAAAAAACTACGCTCTGGCGGTTAGTTTTCACTCGCTCGGCGAAGAAGTCTACTGGGGGTACGAAAGCAACTTTCGCTTTTATAAAGAAGCGAAAACCTACGCCGACTACCTTAATTACGCCCTTAAACGGAGCGAACACTCTTCGGGCGGACTTAAAGACTATTACGCGTTAAACTACGACGGACTGGGACTTACGGTGGAAGTAGGGGAAGAAAAATACGGTCACCCGTACCCCGAAAGCGAACTGGAAAAACTCGTAAAAAAACACTCGGGTAGTATAAAACTGCTGACCGAACTCGGAGAAAAAATATATGACAGACTTTATGGCGGAAGCGTTAAAGGAAGCGAAAAAGGCATATAAAAAAGACGAAGTGCCGATAGGCTGCGTCATCGTCCGCAACGGCGAAATCGTCGCAAGAAGCCATAACAGCAAAATATCCGACAACGATTCCACCGCTCACGCCGAGATGAAAGCGCTTAAAAAAGCGCAAAAAAAACTTAATACGAAATACCTGTACGAATGCGAAATGTTCGTCACCTTAGAGCCTTGCGCAATGTGCGCCGGGGCAATAGTAAACACTCGTTTGGGTACACTGCACTATGCGCTTAAAGAACCCAAAAGCGGTTGTTGCGGCAGCATTTTTAATCTCGTCGACGGCAAATTCAATCACACGACGAAAGTAATCGAAGGGGAAAGGAAAGACGAAGCGTTGTTTCTGATGCAGGAGTTTTTCAAAGAAAAAAGGAGTAACAAATGATAATAGTAGGGTTAGGAAATCCGGGCGCAAAGTACGAAGGCACGTTTCATAACTGCGGATACGGCGTGGTGGACGCGCTTGCGGAAAAACTGGGTAAAAGGATAAACAAAATCGAGTGTTCGTCCCTCGTGTCGGTAAGCGAATCCGGGGGAGAAAAACTTATACTCGCAAAGCCCACGACTTATATGAATCTGAGCGGCGAAGCGGTAAAAAGCCTTATCTCGAAATACGGCGAAAAGGGCGGCGAACTTATAGTTTGTTACGACGATATCGACATCGACCGTTTTTCCGTCAGAGTACGGGCGAGCGGCAGCGCAGGAACGCACAACGGAATGCGCAATATAATAAGTATGCTCGGACGCGACGATTTCAAGCGCGTCAGGATAGGTATCGGCAGACCGGATTACGACCTTGCCGATTACGTTTTGTCCAAACCGAACAAAGAAGACGAAAAGAAGTTTAACGAAACGTTCTGCCGGGTAGCCGATCTTTTGGCGGAGTATATAAAAACCCGCAATTTCGACAAGTTTTTACGCGAAGGAAATTCGATTAAGTAATGGGTAAAAATTTCGTCCCGACGACGGGCGTTATCGGTGATATAAAAAAAGCGGTCGGCAAAAAAGACGTAGTCGTTTTTAACGCCGCTCCGAACAACCGTTTTCATCTGGCGACGGCGGTTTGCCGTAAGTTCGTTTACCTTGTCGGCGACGTGAGCGAGGCGCGCACGGCGTACAATCGCATTACGAAATACGGCGACGGCAACTACGCGCTTTTGCCGGAAAAAGAAGATCCGCTCACGAAGCGTATGATATGCGACTACTCGTCGACGGGCGAGCGCATAAGAATACTTGCCGGTATGCTGGACGGAAGTCTGGACGGAGTGGTTCTTTCCTGCGAGAGTTTTCTTGCGCGCTACCCCGAAAAAGGGCGTTTTGCCGACGCGACGATTACCTTTAAGAAAAACGAAGAAGTAAAAACCGCCGACCTTGCGGACAGACTCTTATACGCCGGATACAAACGCGACGCGGACGTAAAAACGCCTGCGTCGTTTCGCATTTCGGGCGACGTGCTGGAGATATTTCCCCCGGCGGCTTTCTGCCCTTACAGGGTGGACTTTTTCGGCGACGTCGTGGAAAAAATCCGCGTGTACGAACCCGAAACCCACGTTGCTAAAGAAGAAGTCGAGTCGCTCACGGTTTTGCCTGCGTCCGACGTTTTGGTGCGCCGAAACGAAGTAAACGGTATCCTTAACGCGATAAGAAAAGCGGCAAGGACGCTTGCGCCGGAAATGCGAAGCGCCGCGGGCGACGCGGCGGAAAGTTTTTCGCTTAACCCGTCCGATTCGCTTAACGGTTTTATTTTGCCGTTTCTCGAAGAGCAGACCGCGTCGTTTCTTACCTATGCGGAAGGGTACACGCTCGTTATAGACGACGTAAGGCAAATCGAAGACAAACTGAAACTTACGAGAAAGGCGTTTGAGAACAGGGCGGAAACTCTTGCCGAAGGGGGCAAAGCGTTCGAGCGGCACAAGAACGCGATTTTCACGGAGAACGGGGCGCTCGCTCCGCGCGGAGCGATACTCGGTTTCGGCAGAACGACTTCGGCGATACGGCTTTACCGTCCGCAGGAAATTTTCGATCTGAAAACCTCTCCGCTCGCGCCTTTTTACAACGATATCGAAGGGTTTTTCACGCTGGTTAAGCAACTGCTTTTACGGGGCGTCAAAATCCGCGTTTACGCTGCGAACGAAAGTTCTCTCAAAGCGTTGGAAAGCGCGTTCAACGACCACGATATAGGTGTTAGAATCGGGTTTTCTTCCGACGCCGACGTGGCGTTGCAGACAGGCGACGTCGAATACGGGTTTTATTATCCGACGGAAAAGTTTATGTGCGTCGGTATAAACGACCTTGCGAGAAAACAGCAGCCTATCCGCAAAAAACCGAGAAAACAGACCTTTGAACTTCCCCTTAAGGGCGATTACGTCGTGCACGAAAAGCACGGTATCGGTATAAGCGAAGGTATGCAGAGAGTAAAAACTCTTTCGGGTGAAAAAGACTTTTTCGTCGTGCTTTACAAGGGCGGCGACAAACTGTTTTTGCCGGTAGAGCAACTCGACACGATAGAAAAATACACCGGAGCGGACAAGCCGGCTTTGCACAAACTCGGCGGAGCGGAGTTCGAGCGGGTTAAGGACAGAGTTCGTCAAAGCGTCAAAGAAATGGCGATCGACCTGTTGGAAATCTACCGCGCGAGAGAGGGCAGAAAAGGGTACAAGTATCAGCCGGACACGCCCTGGCAGAAAGAACTCGAAGACGATTTCGAGTTTACCGAAACCGAAGACCAACTTGCGGCGATAGCGGATATAAAACGCGATATGGAAAGCGGCAAGATAATGGACCGACTGCTTTGCGGCGACGTGGGTTACGGCAAAACCGAAGTGGCGATACGGGCTATTTTCAAAACCGTCGTGGAAGGCAAACAGGCGGCGCTTCTCGCGCCTACGACGGTGCTTGCGCAGCAACATTACAACCTGATTTGCGCGAGAATGAACAAGTTCAAACTTAAAATCGAACTTCTCAACCGGTTCGTACCCCCTGCGGAGATAAAAAAATCTCTCGAAAGAATAAAAAGCGGCGAAAGCAACGTTATCGTCGCTACGCACAGACTTCTCGGCGGCGACGTGGTTTTTCACGATCTCGGTTTGCTCGTGCTCGACGAAGAGCAGCGTTTCGGCGTGGAACATAAAGAAAAACTGAAAGCGTTCAAGAGTACGGTAAACGTGCTCAGTATGTCGGCGACCCCCATTCCGAGAACGCTGCATATGGCGCTGAGCGGAATAAGGGACATATCCACGCTGGACACGCCGCCGAAGAACCGCCTGCCGGTGGAAACGTACGTCACCGAGTACAGCGAAGAACTGCTTAAAGACGCGCTCGAACGGGAACTCAACCGCGGCGGACAGGCGTTCGTTTTGTACAACAGAGTAAATGGAATAAACAAGTTCCGCGATACGGTGATTTCTCTCGTTGGCGACAGGACGGAAGTGGTCTGCGCCCACGGGCAAATGACCGAAGAAGAACTGGAAACGGCGATAAAAAAGTTTTACGACGGCGAAGCCGGGGTGCTGGTTTCCACGACTATTATCGAAAACGGCGTGGATTTGCCCAACGCGAACACGCTGTTCGTCATCGACTCGGACAATCTCGGACTGAGCCAACTGTACCAACTTCGTGGCAGGGTGGGCAGGAGCAACGTGCTTGCCTACGCTTATTTTACCGTCCGCGAAGGCAAAGTTCTTACCGAGTCGGCGGTTAAACGTCTGGACGCGCTTATGGCGAACACCGAACTGGGCAGCGGGTTCAAAATAGCGATGCAGGATCTGGAAATCCGCGGCGCGGGGAACATACTCGGCAGGGAACAACACGGACAGATGGAAAAAGTCGGGTACGAAATGTATCTCAGACTGGTTAAGGAAGGCATAGAGCGCGCGCAGGGCAAAGAAATCGAAGAAGAAAGGGAAATAGAACTGAAAATCGACGGCGACCTTGCGCTTAAAGAAAGTTACGTCCCCGAAGTCAAAGCCCGTACGGCGATTTATCGCTCGGCGGCGAAACTTACCTGCACTGCGGACGGGAACGAACTCTATAAAGAACTTTCCGCGTCTTACGGCGACGACGCGCGGCTTAAAAACGTCATCAGGACGGGCATACTCAAAAACGTGGCGAAAAAACTCGGCGTGAAAAAGGTGGTTATCGGCAGCGCGGGTAGCGGAATTTACTTTGAAAACTCGGAAATTCTCAAAGAAAAACGGTTGTACGAAACGCTGGAAAAATACAAATCCGCGGCGGTGCTCTGCCCGACGAATCCGCCGAGCGTGGTTTTCGGAATAGCAAAACTGACGCAAAGCGCGAGAATAAAGTTCGTAAAAGACTTTCTCGAATCCGTTCTTTGAGAATTTACGGCGGCGATAACGCGGTAATTCTCGGTTAAAGAGCCGTTAGATACTTGCTTTCCGTAGGAAAGTAGTGTATACTCTTATGAGTAGCCTTATAGGTATCGGCATTTTTGCCTTGCCGTAAGAGTACGTAAGGGGCGGTAAAACCGCAAAAACAAAACTCTAAAAGGAGTACGGTAATGAAGAAAAAAGGATTATTGTTTTTGCTGACGGCGACGGTGCTGTTTTTCTGCGTCGCGCTTAGCGCGTGTTCTCTCGTCAGCGTCAACGAAGAAAGACAGGCCAACCGCGTAATCGCGACCGTGTCCGTCGATCTCGCAAAAGAATTCGGCAACGGAGTTAAAGTTCTCGGCGACGACTGGGACTACAACGTTTCTATGAACGTTACTCGCAGAGAACTCGTTTTCACCGTTAACTACGCCATTAACTATTATTCGCAACTTTACGCTCAGTACGGAACGCAGTACACCTACGACGCGGAAACCTTGCTCGAATCTTCTCTCAAAACTTTGAAGGCGCAAAAATACAACACCGCTTACGCGATGGGAGAACTTCTCGTTAAGGCAAAAGAGACCGGCAGATTCGATTCTATGTATTGCCTTACCGACGAATACAAGGCGATTTACGGCAAAACGCTCGTTCCGGAAGGCGTGCTTACCCTTTCCGAAAGATACGAAGCGGTTAAGGCGGTAAACGATCAGTTCGATACGCAACTTACTTCTCTTCTCGACACCGGTAAGGATCAGGACAGAGAGAACGAAAAGAGCGACGCCAACAACGAACTCGTAAGCGCGTACAACGACGGATTTTTCGTTAAGAGCGTAGAAATGGCGTATAAGAACGCCGACGGCGAATTCGTTACGGGCATCTACCACGCCGAAATCATCGACGACGGCGACGACGACACGGCGGAACTCGACTACAAGAAAATTTACGTCAAAGTCAGACTTACCAAAGGCGGCGCGGACGTAAACAAGGCGGACGAAGCGAAGGACAAAGACAACGCTTTGGTCAGATACGTGGTTATTCCCGCAGGAGAAGATTCGGTTAAGACCGAAGCGGACGATACGGTTTCTGCCACCCGTAAATATATGACCGCAAAGAGAGCGACCGTATCTTTCTCGGGCAGAGAATTTGCGGAAGTTACGGAAGACAACGATTCCGGATACGAAGTGGCTACGTTCACGAGCGAACCGGTCAAGTTCACTCTCGTTACCGCAAGAAGCGCGCATAGTCACGACGACAGCGAAGACAGCGAAGCCGAACTGACGAAAGAACTTCGTTATTTCTCGCGCGACGCGTGGAAAACCGGCGTCGCTACCGAAAAAGTGACGAAAGAAACGCTTGACGAACTGAAATCCGAAATCTTCAACGCAAAACCCGAAACTTATCCCGAAAAATACAGTCAATATACCGAAAGCGAAAAGAAAGAAGCGTATCGTCAACTTCGAAGCACGTTCGTTTCGAGCAACATCGGCTACGTCGAAGAAATCTCGGACGAAGAGATGGCAAAACTCGACAAAGCGCAACAAAGAAACCTTAAACACTACAAAGGTCTTGCTTATTACTACGAATCGCAGTTCTCTTCGGAAATTCTTTCCGCTATAGAGTACGAACTCGGCGAAGCGAAGAACGAAAGCGTAACGAACGCGGAAATCGACGAAGAGTACAACCTGCTCGTTCTGAAAGACAAAGCGAATTACGAATACCTTTCGGACGAAGAACAGGTAAAGAAGTTCTTCGAAACGGTTAAGGGCGGCACGAACGGACTCGACAAAGTTTATTACGTTCCCGTAGACGCTTTGACCAAAGTAGAATACGAAATCAAAGCGGACGAAAAGGCTTACAAGGTATTCTTCAACGACGACGGCACCGTTAAAGCGGAATACAAAGACAAGTACGTATTCGAAAAGACGGAAAACGGCAAAACCGTATACACTATGAAATACGCGTACAAGAACGAGAAGGCGGACGGAACGCATACTTACACGATCAATATGATTTACGTCACGCACATTCTTCTCTCGTTCGACAACGTGGAAGGACTTACCGACAAGTACAAGGCGGCTACGCTCGACCTTACGGACGATCAGAAGATAGAATTCGCGAAGAAGTTCGCCGAACAAATCAAGACCTGTCCGCAACTTCTGTCTTTCCTCGAAAACTTCGACCACGACAAAACGTACGAAGTTAAGGACGTGTTTAAAACCGACGAAAACGGCAAACTCGCTTATCAGACCTACGCGGAAGCGATCGCTACGATAAACGCGGCGCTCGAAGGCAAAGCGACCTATAAAGAACTGTTCGACGCGTTCGTTACGCTTATGGAACAATACAACGACGACAGCGGCAAACTTACCACTTCCGGTTACGTCGTAAGCGCAGGCGATATGGAAAACGGCTGGTATGCGGACTTCACCGCTACCGCGCTCGAAACGTACTTTGAAGCGTTGGTTTCCGGAAAGAACCCGACCGAACTTGCCGACGGAGAACAATCTCTCGACAGAATTCGCGACGCGTACTCGGATTACGGTATCCACAAGATGATAATCAGTTTTGCTCCGCTGTTCGACGTAACGATCGACGAAAGCACGGGCGCGATGGACATCAAGACCGCGCTCAATACCGACGGCGATACGAGATACGAAGAACTCGGCAGCAGTTTGCTTAAATCCAAAAAGAGCAAAGCCTACACCGAATGGAGAGCGAAGAACACCGAAGAAATCGTAGAACAACATTCCGAAACGAACGAAAAGAATTACAAGCGCGTCGTTAAGGATATTAAAGGTTAATTACACTACAAACTTGAAAAGGCTATCCGAACAAAAGATAGCCTTTTTAAGTCGAAACGAAAGGAAATAAACGGAGTACGTAATGGCTAAATTCGATATAGAACTTGTGGGTAAAGTGGGAAGCATGGCGCTTATCAACCGCAAGCACGACGATATGGACTACAATATCATCGCAAGAATAGGGCGATACCTTCACCCGGGAGTAATTTGGGTGACGAGCGGCGCGACCGAAATAGGAAGACTGGATTACATTAAACGCAACGGGAAAGAACTCGAAGGCAATTCCGAAGAAGTCAAGGCTGATTATGCGGCGCAGGGACAAACTTTGCTGATGACGCAGTACAGACAGTTCCTTAACAGTCAATACAGTTTACGTCAGATACTCGTGGAGCATCAGCATTTTAACGACGACGCGAAGAGAGATAATCTGCGCAAGTTGTTGTTAAGATGTCCGTCGCAGGGAGCGGTGCCGATAATAAACTACAACGATCCGCTTAACGACGAAGAAGTTCGTAAAATGGAAATCCGTTCTTTGATAGCGAAAAGGGGAACTGCCGTCGAGTGCGTGGACAACGACGAAACGGCGAGCCAAATCGCGTGTCTGGTTAAACCTAAGACGTTGGTTATACTTACCGGAGTGAACGGTATATATGAGGATAAGGACGACGAAACCACGCTTATAAAAGAAATATGCGGTTCTACTGTGTACGAAACGTTGGAAAACGTGGAATACTACCGCAATTTTTGCGACGGAGCGAGCAGAGCCGGAGCGCAGGGTGCAAGGGCGAAGTTGGGGTATATCGAAGAACCGCTTAAAAACGGCACGACGGTTTATATCGCAAACAGTAAGTTTAATATGGAAGATATACTCGAAGGAACCGTTCCTTCGACGAAGATTTATACAAGATAAGACTTTTTTAAGCATAGAGCGATATATTTTCCATATAAAAACGGAGGGATAGGCTATGAAAAAAAGAAACAAGATTTTACTCACCGTTACGGCTGTCGTTCTGGCGGTTTTGACGGCGTTTTGTCTGGTTGCGTGCAATTCCGACAAAGGAAACTCGGCTGGTCGCCCCGGAAACGGTTATTCCGAGGATATGGGAAAAGACTCCGGGAAAAGTTCTATAGTTACTACCACGGACAGGCTTATCGTTTATACCGTGGGTATGAACGTTACGACCAAAGATCTGAACGCGTCTTTGAAAAAAATGCAGGAGAAGGCGAAAGAAATCGGCGGTTGGCAAGCGAGATCGACGGAAGAAAGCGGCTACGTATACGTTACTTTTAAGATTCCCACCGAAAAACTCGACGAGTTTGTGGACGCGGTTTCCGAAGGGAACTCCGTTCGTAACAAAACCGTAAGCACCGTAGACATTACCGAACAGTATCTGTCTGCGGAAACGCAAAGAGAAGAACTTATTAAGGAAAGAGAGAGAATTACCGCTTTGCTCGAAACGGATACCGCGCTTACCGTCGAAGACAAACTCTCGTTGCAAAAAAGACTTACCGAGATAGCGGTGGAAATCGATAAATACACCACCGAAATGAGCGGATATAAAAAACAAGCGGATTACAGCACCGTGGAAATCAGTATGTACAAGGAAGGCGAATACGTAGAACCGTCTTACTGGGACAGACTGGGCGAAGTTTTCTTCGGAAGCGGAAAGAGCATAGGCACGGTTTTCGGCTGGTTGCTGACGGCGATCGTGGCGATACTTCCTTATTTTGCGATTATCGTAGGTTTGTTCGGTTTGTACGTTTTGATAAAGTTTATCGTATGCAAGGCGAAAAAGATCCCGTTCACGCTGTTTAAGAGAGCGAGAGAGAACGCCGAGATAAGGAAAGAGCAGCGCAGACAAATGCGTGAGCGTGTGGAAAGAAACCGAGCAAAACGAGCCGAGTCTGCCCGCCCCGCCCGCCCGACAGGTGAGGATAAAGCGGATAAAAAAGAAAATACGGAAGAAACGGTTAAAGAAGAAACCGCAGAAACCGAAGTGAATAAAGAAACCGCCGATAAAAAGGACGAAGAATAATCCGTATCGGTAAAAAGGATACCGCATTATCGGGTAAAACAACGATACCGCAACGAATTGCCGTTGCGGTATTTTTTTGCGTCGGGATTTCCGCTAGGGTTGTTTTTTTCGACGAAAAAGCCGTTATTTTTCGTTGGTGTATCATAAACGGCACAATTAAACCTTGCAAAAGGGGCGATTTATGGTACAATTAACGTAACGAAAGGGAAAAGGAGAAAGGAGATAGATGCCTAAATCGGAGAATCAGAAGATAAAGCCCGTGGTGCTTTTGGACATATTGCGCACGCACAGCGACGAAGAGCATCCGTTGTCGACCAACGAGATAATACGGTTACTTGCCGAAAACGGGATAGAAACGGGCAGAAAAGCGTTGTACGACGATATACAGACGCTTAACGATTTCGGCTACGAGATTCTCACGGTTAAGTCGAGAAGCAACCTTTATTACGTCGTGGACAGGAAGTTTGACACGGCGGAACTTAAGATACTTATGGACGCGGTGCTCGGCGCGGATTTTATTACCGAGAAAAAGACCGCCGCGCTGACCAACAAGATAGCCGAACTTGCCGGGGTGCATAAGGCGAGAATAATGACGAAAAACATCGTTTTTACCGACACGACCAAACATTCCAACGAAAAGGTTTATTACTCGGTAGACGCGCTTGACAGAGCGATAGCGAAGGGCAAGAAGGTAGCGTTTAAGTACTTCGACCTTGACTGTCACGGACAAAGGGCGTACAGAAAGAACGGCGACGAGTACGTGGTAAACCCGGTTGCGCTCGTGTTTAACGAGAACAGGTATTACCTTACGGGGTACAACGACAAATATCTTAATTTGTCCAACTACCGCATCGACAGAATGGACGACGTTCGTATGCTCGAAGAGAGCATAAAAGACGCGCCGTGCCGTGAAGAGTTTAATCTGAACAAACACCGCAAACAAGCGTTTTCTATGTACGGCGGGCAAGCGGAAAATGTCACTTTTTACGTCGATAAAACCGTGCTTGACGTAATTTTCGACAAGTTCGGCGAAAAGACGAAATTCGCGTATATGGACGACGGGTTTAAGTTCAGCGCAAACGTGCAGATAAGTCCGACGTTTTACGGTTGGTGCGCGTCGCTTGGAAAACGGCTTAAAATACTTGCTCCGCAGGAAGTTGCGGACGGGTACGAAAAGCACCTGAAAGAAATAGTGGATATGTACGAAAAATGATTTTTTTACCTCATTTTTACCTCATTTTTACAGAGAAAAGCGCGATCGAACTTGACAGCGCTTTTTCTCGGTTGTATAATGAAGTCAATTTAATACGATATTCTTTGGGTGAGTAGTCGAACGGAAAAACGACCCGATCGACGAATCAACCGGCGGTAATGCCGAACCGAGAAAATTTACTCGGTAATCGGACGAGTCCGACAGCCCCAGCAGCCGATGCGGTGAGATTCCGCAACCGCCTGTAAAGTCAGAATGGGAAAGAATGTTTTTTCGGCGCGACAAACGCGCTTTTTCCCGTTTATACTTTATCCCAAAAAAAGGAGGTAAAGACGTTAAACGCAAAAAGAACAGGTAAAATTCGTCTTACGACGAGGGTAATCGCCTATGCGGCGGCAAGCACTGCGGCGGTTACGGTAATGACCCTTATGGGGTTTTCTTCGGCTCAGTTTTATTTCAATTTAGGCGATACGGTGATATTGCTCGTTTCTGCGATTTTCGGACCGTTTATCGGTATGATCGCCGGGGGAATGGGGTCGTTTTTCGCCGACCTTGCCGTGTACCCTGCGACGATGTTTTATACGCTCGTAATCAAGGGACTCGAAGGACTTATCGCCGGCGGACTTATGGTTTTGATAAAGAAATTCGTAAAGAAAAAAACTCTCTCCGTCCTTTTCGGCGCGCTGAGTTTGATTTTCGCCGCCTTCTTTATGATGACGGGATACTTCGTTTGTCAAACCTTTTTCTACGGCAGTAAAGAGTCCGCGCTCGTCGCTTTACCTATGGACGCGGTGCAGGCGACCGTTTCGTTTAGTATCGCTTTTATCGCGCTGTATCCGATGAAAATGCTTAACTTCCGAGAAAAAGTTTATCTTATCGACAAACACGAAAAGAAAGAAGAAGATAAAGGCTAATTGTCGTTTTGGGTATCCGAAACAACGGAAAAAAGGTCGTCAAAGTAGACTTTAGCGTTTTCGGTGAGAATAAACCGTTCGAGAGAATCGATTCTTTTTATTACGCATTTTTCGGTGACGTATTGCCCGTCGAAATAGCGTGTGAGCGTAACGGCCGAGCCTTTTTTCAGGCGGGAAAGGGCGTCGGATATTTCCGCTTGCTGACTGTCGGAAAGAACCGCCCGTTCTTGGCGAAGGCGTTTTTTCTCGCGCGAAGCGAGTTCTTCCCGTAGTCCTTTAAGGGCGTCGAAAGGAAGGAATTGTTTCGCTCTGTCCACGTTATTCACCGTTGTGTCCCCCTATGAGTTTGTTTCTTTCGACGGTAGTCGCGCCTTCCTGAAGGTCCATTCCCCTAAGAAGAGCGTTTTTACCGAATTTTTCTTTTATCGCAAGTACGGATCGTTCGGTTTTTTTCTCTTTTTCTACTTTTTCCGTGTCGAAAAGCAGACTATTTTGCGCCGATTCTTCGGGAATAACCGAACCGAAATCGACGGAAACTCGTCGGATAGGTTGGTTTTTAAGAGTGGTTTTTCGGAAAATTTTCAGCGCGTATTCCACGATCGTGCGGTAAGAGGCGGTTGCGTCCGACATTCGGAGATTGCCGCCGGTAGGGGGAATATAATCCTGAGAATAACCGATGAAAACGCCCACCGTAGTCGCTACGACTTTGCGTCGAAGAAGTTCTTGGCTGCCGCTAAGTATCATTTCTTTGACTACGAGTTCGGTTTTTTCGTAGTCGTAGTTGGAAAAAAGGATTTGAGAAGAAGACACAGACGTGTTTTTGCGTTTGTATGCTTTTATGTCTTCGATCGTGCAGGGCTCTCTGCCGTGAGCGTGGTCGATGAGGAGTTCCGCGTTTATGCCGAACTCCTTGTATAAAACCGCTTCGGGCGTGGCGGCGACGTCGTGCATCGTGTTTATACGGAGTTTTTTCAGCCGTTTTACCGTTCCTCTTGCTATTTGCCAAAAATCGGTAAGCGGAAGATGGTCCCAAAGCGTGCGCTTGTACGTTTCTTCGTCGAGATAACCGATTCCGTCCGGGGTATGCTTTGCCGTAATGTCGAGCGCGATTTTCGCAAGGTAAAGGTTGGTTCCTATCCCGGCGGTGGCAGGAATACTCTTGCGCGTTTTTATCTCTTCGATTAAACGCTTTGCAAAGGCTTTCGGCGTGGTTTTGTAGGTTTCGAGATACTTAGTCGCGTCGAGAAAACACTCGTCGATGGAATAAACGTGAATGTCGTTCGGCGAGAAAAAGTCGAGATACAGTTCGTAAATGTCCGCGGCGTACTCGATATATTTTTTCATACGCGGTTTTGCGATGAGAAAATCGATATTTTGCGGAATTTCAAACAGTCGGCAACGGTTTGTTACGCCGAGTTTTTTCATATAGGGAGAAACGGCAAGACAAAGCGCGCCCCTGCCGCGACTTTCGTCCGCAACGACGAGCGGAGTAACCATAGGGTCAAGCCCGCGCTCGGCGCACTCGACCGACGCGAAAAACGATTTCATATCTATGCAGTAATAAGTCCGCGTTTTTTCCATCGAAAGAATTATACCGCCAAAAAAAAGATTTAGTCAACGCAAAAAACGCCCACCCGAAAAGGGAGGGTCGGATACGGGTAATTTATGAACGCGTTTTGAGTTCCTTTATGTTCCATAGGGAAGTGAGTGAATAGAATGGGCGGTGCGGTTGATTTCGTACCGCCCGTATACCTGAAAACTTTTCACGCGGGGTTAGGTATTACGCCCACGCAGTTACAATAAATTTCTACAATCTGACATTTCTTGCCGTCCGTCTTTTCCGCTTCTTCGTACTCTTTTGTTTTAGAAGATAAATCTCGCTTTGTTTCCTTACTTTTACTTGTCCGCAACAGTTCCGCAAATTCTTTTTCGTTTGCTTTTGCCATAGAAAGAACGCGTTGTAAGTCCGTAAGTACGACTTTCTCTATCGCTTCGAGCGTTATCGAGTGCGACGTACAGCCTCTGCGCCCCGCCGTTCCTTTTCGGTAAGTGGCGCACACAAAGTCGTCTTTCGTGTAACGCCTATGCACGTTACAACGATTGAGATAGCGGCAGGCAGACGAAAATGGAAATACCGATATAAAATAAATCCATATATTATCGCCGTAAAGTCCGTAGCGGCGAAGAAAAATTTTTATAAATTCGACTTATAGTCGTTTCCCCGGTCGCGCAAAGCGTCAAGAACGGGTTTAAGGGATTTTCCTAAAACGGTTTTCACGATATGTATACGGGCGGATTTTATCTGTACGCGACGGCGGAAGAATACTGGGCTTACTGGTCGAGATATATTTTAATTAACCGCTATAACGAACCGCCGAAACACGTTTATAACCGACTTTATGACTTAATTAAAGGGAAAAACTACTTTGTAATAACGACCAACGTGGACCATTGTTTTCAAAAATCGGGGTTCGATAAAACACGTCTTTTCTATACGCAAGGAGATTACGGACTGTTTCAATGCTCTGTTCCGTGTTATAGAAAAACCTATGACAACGAGAGTATAATTAAAGAAATGGTATCCCTACAAAGCAATATGAGAATATCAAACGAACTTATTCCGCATTGACCTGTTTGCGGTAAGCCGATGGTTCCGAATCTTAGGTGCGACGATAAGTTTGTTGAAGACGACGGCTGGTACGTCGCCGCGGACAGGTACGAAAAATTTTTGAAAGAAAGCGAGAATAAGAAAACGCTGTTTCTGGAAATCGGCGTCGGAATGAATACCCCGGTGATAATCAAATATCCTTTTATCCGGATGACCGCCGACAGAAAAAACGCTTTTTACGTATGTATAAACGCCGATCTTGCCTACGCCCCGGCGGCAATAAAATTCCGCTCGCTTTGCTTTTCTCGGGACGTTTCCGCTATCCTGTCCGATCTAAGTTGAACCTTATAAAATTAACAGCAAAAAGAACCAAAAAAAGTTCGGTCCGTACCGAACTTTTTTTAGGTAACTTTTTGAGTAATTTGTCTTTATCGGTTTTCCTGCATCGTTTCTTTTTCGGAAAGGACTTTGTAGGTAAACGTTCTTTTCGTTTGGGTTAAGGTGCTTTCGCTCGTTATCAGGTAAAGCGTGCCGTCTGGGGAGATTTTTATTTTGCCGCTTAACGACGTTCCGTTTTCGGTAAGAACGTAAGTTCCGTCGGTAGAAACGGACAAAGAGTTGTTCCCCTGTTTGTAGGCCGGTTTGTCTTCGTACTCGCCAAAGTCGCCGGGCATCTCCGACTTCGGAAGAGATGACGGATCGGTTGAATAAACCACGCCTAAACCTTTAACGAAACTAATATATAATCCGCCTTGATAATATACGCACGAATTCTCGTCGTAAACGGGATTTTCGTATATGGAATCGGTGTATTCGCGTATCTTGTCGTTCGAGTTCCGGTCGAATATCATATAATATTCGTTTGTTATGAAAACGTACTCTGTTTTTTCGTAAGAACCGTAAAAGAGATTGTTTGTCGGGGCATACGTATTTAACGTTTCGGAATTTGCGATTACCGTTTCTTCGTAAACGGTGAAACTTCCGTTTTCCGAAATCTCTGCTTTTCTTCCTTTAGTATCCGAAGCGGTTTCTTCGATTATTTCAAAGGTTATTTCTCCTTCGCTAATCGTTATCTTCGCCGTAAGTTTTTTTCCGTCTATTATCAGATTGTCCTTTTCTTTGTCAAGGTCTATTTCGTAACGAATACCGTTACAGTCAAACGAACTTTTTCTCTTTGACGGCGTACTTATTTCATACTCGCCGCATGTTTCGTTATAATACTTTACCTTACCGCTTGTAGTAAGGGTAGCGGTTGATATAACCGTTTTAACGTAGTTGTCTTCGTTTAGTTTCGGAACGGTAATCTCGTAACTTCCGTACTTCTCGTTTTCGAACGAACCTTTTCCGTCATTTTCTTCGGTAGGGTTTTCCGTTACCGTAAAGGTATAACCGTTTTTAACGGACAGACGGGGGAGGGTTTCTCTTTCTTCCTTAGTTCCCGTTATCGTCAAGGTTTCTTTAACTTTTTCTCCGTCGCTGCTTTCCGTAGGGGCGGTTTTCTTATACGTTATATATATGCCGTATATTTTATTTAAGCCGAAAGATTTCAGATCGGAGTTCGTGATAATAACTCCGTTTTCGTTAGACCAACCGCCGAACTCTCTTTCGTTCTCTTTGCTTTGATCCGGCAGAACGGAGTTAAACGACCTATCGATGAAAACGTATTCGTCGGTATTTTCGTCGTGCTCGTAAACGTCGACGGCGGAAGAGTAAAGGGTAATATCCGAGAGAACCGATAAGGTATCTCCGGGAATGAATTCGTTCGTCTTGGAAAACCAACTATTCGCGCCGTTTTCCTTTATCGTGTATTCGGTATTCGTTCTTACTTTTTCGGTCGTGACTTTTTCGCCGAAAACGTAAGATATCGTACGGTACGATATTTTTTCGATTACGGAAAAATCGTCGGTTTCGGCGGATAACAGAAGAACTTCGTTTTCGGTGGAAAAGGTGAAGTTGTCTTCGTCTATCGTTCCGCTTTTTTCTTCGGTTTTCTCTTTTTCGGTGACGGTTTCGTAAAACCCGGACGCACCTTTTACGCTCGTTCCGTCCGAAGTGAAAACGAAACGTTCGAAAACTCCGTTTGTATTACGTTCGTATACGAACTTGTTGTCGGATATGCTCTCGTTAAAACCGTTTTCGGTAGGTAAAAACAAAAAGTCGTTCTCGCCGAAGACGAAAGTAAGTTCTTCGTCGGTGGTAACCCTTGCGGGAACTACGGTTTTTATTACGGTTTTCTCGGTAAGGACGTAATCGTTATTGCTTAACGTTATTTTCCTTGAAGATACGGTTTCTTTTTGCTCGGTTTCGGGAGAACCCGTTATTTCGACTTTTTCTTTTTCGTAGTACGTTCCGTCGAGATTAACTTTTTTACAACGAACGCATTTCCTTTTTTCGTATTCGTGACCGAGAGAGGGAATAACTTTGCCTTTCCTTATTAACTCTCCGCAATCGACGCAGTATACGTCGCCGTCGTAACCGTCTTCGTTACAGGTGGGTTCTGCCTTGCCGTCCGCTTTTTCGTTTTCGTGTTTGCACGGTTCGGGTTCGTCGGGTATATCGGGTTCTTCCGGCTCGGTAGGTTTAGGTTCGTCGGGTATATCGGGTTCGTCCGGCTCGGTAGGTTCAGGTTCGTCGGGTATATCGAGTTCTTCCGGCTCGGTAGGTTTAGGTTCGTCGGGTATATCGGGTTCGTCCGGTTCGCTAGGCTCAGGTTCGGTAGGCTCGGTAGGTTCGTCCGGATATATTATGGTATCGGAAGAATCGTCGTCGTTATCGTCCTTATCCCGGGGAGTAACGGGATTGTTTTCTTTTTCGTCGGGAGCGTCGGGTTTAGACGGAAGAGAGGGGGAAGTGGAAGAAGAATCGGAGAAGGAATTATTGAAGGAAAACGTCGAAGAAGAAAGGGTTATTTCGGCGTTTTGCAGATATGACGGAACGGAAGAACTGTCCGAAGTATCGGTGAAGGAAAGGGAGCAGGTATTTTCGTTCAAAATACGGTAAGAACCGGAGTAAAAAACGAAGGAAACGTCCGTTCTTTCTTTGAGAGTGGCTTTGCCGGAAGAGAGAGTAAGTTCGTATTTTATTTCCTGTCCGTTTTTATTAAGCGTACAGGTGTAAATATTGTCGGAAACGCTCGTTATTTCGCCGCTAACGGGAGAAGAACAAGAAACGAGAACCAAACAAAAAAGCGTAAAAAAACACACGGACAAGAGTATGCTGAGAGATTTTTTCATTTGAATTTCCTCCAAAAATAACGGAGTTTTGCCTTCGTACGATTTTTTATTGATTGTACCCCTATATGCTTGCTAAGTCAATACCCGTTTGGCTTAAAAGTAAGTGTAAACGCAAAAATATACACCGTTAATCAAACGGAATATATATCCGAATATACCGCTAAGGCAACCCAAACGAACGAATACGAGCCGAAACAAAAATTTCTGAATTTTTTTATTCTCCCACGAAAATTCCCTTATGTTTCCCGTTTTTCCCTTCCCTTACCCCCCCCACCCGCCCGTCCGACAAGGAGCGTCGTTGCAACTCTTTATCCGCTCTTACTCTTTGTCCCTTGCCGCAGCAACAAACCGCAAAACCGCTTTTCCGCACTGCAGATCTACCGCTACCTTACGGGTTCTGCGCTTGTCGGACTCGGTAAAGAGAGCATCGATACGAGCAATGAGAAAGGAAGTAACGTATATGCTTGTTCCTTTATTATATTGTATACGCTGCGCCTCGTCAGGTTTGACTGCGCTATGCTTGTCAAACTTGACCTTTCAGCGGTTCTCGTCCCTT
>CAJLYQ010000041.1 GCA_905210905.1 uncultured Christensenella sp.
GGCGGGCGGGTGGGAGCCGCTTCCGTTCTAGTCTGATACCGCCTTTTTAGAGATCTTTTCTTTTACGCTTGCAAAAAACGCTTTGATTTTAGCGTTAAGCCTTGCTGCGGTTGCCGTTTCCGTCAGTTTATGCACGAAATAGTAGATTATCGTCATTCCCGTGTACCCTATCACCATAAAGAAGTAACAAAGTATATAAGGATTATTGTACCCTACGAGCACCGCGGCGCGATACGCTATGCCAACTTCGGGCGGATGTCCGGTAAAACAGTAGTTTGCGTTCGGGTTTATCCCGGTGTATATCAACGCAAGGTTGACGCCGTGCACTATCGTAAGCATTATCATCATAATAAGCCACATTTTCCACGGTTCGCGCGAAGAACACTTAACGTGGTTGAACTTCAGATACAATACAGCCACGACTATATACAACGAGTGCGCCAAAAACGTTCCCCAAATATCGTATTCGTAAAAATAATAAACGTTGCTCTCCGCTATCGGCGCAAGAAGGGTGTAAATCGGTCCGGTCGTAACGAAATACAGTATATACTTGTCAAGAAGGGGTTTTTTCTTCTTTTTAAGTAACGCTATCGGTAAAATAAAGTTGTTCAGATCGCACGGATACAACGGAAGATTTTTGAAAACGCTCAGCCAGCCTTCGGTGGGAACGAACCTGAAAACGTCGACTACGCAACTTATCGTTGCGCTCACCGCAACGCAACACAGTAAAAAAATCGTTTGCGTTTTGTGCGATTTGTCTTTGAATATATTGTAAAAGCATACCAACAAGACTATCGGTAAAAACAGATACAATATATGAACGACGTTAAAATATGCATACATAACTTTGTTTATTGTATTACAAATACGCTCTCTTGTCAATTAGCGTCGTATAAGGAAAAAACTCCGCAATGCGGAGTTTTTACTCTTTTTGAACTATCGATTAGTCAACAAGTTCGAGAATGCACTGGCTGGCGTTGTCGCCGCGACGATTCGCGAGTTTGATGATACGGGTGTATCCGCCGCCTTGACCGAGTTCTTGTTCTCTCTTGTCGTATTTGGGACCGTATTCGCCGAAGAGTTTTTCAATCAACGGATGATTGATGTCTGCGGTTCTCATACGGAACGCTTCTTTGCTTTCCTTGTCGCCTTTTACTTCCTGAATGTCGGGAAGCATAGCCATAAGTCTTCTTCTCGCGGCGAGTTTCTTCGGTCCGTCGTTCGTGAATTCTACCGCTACTTTCTCGTCCTTTTGGTTAGTCTTTTCTTTGGTTACCTTTACCGTATCCGCGTAATTTCTTACGGCGAGAGTAATCATTTTCTCAGCGACTTTTCTTACTTCTTTGGCTCTTTCAACCGTCGTTTCGATTTTGCCGTACCAAAGCAGTTGCGCCGCCTGGCTGTAAACAAGTTCGATTCTCTGGTCGGTTCTCTTGCCTAATTTACGATTTTGTGCCATTTATACTCTTTCTCCTTACTCGTCTTTGTTGTAAAGGCTAAGCCCCATATTTTTGAGCTTCATAATAACTTCATCGAGGGATTTGCGTCCGAGGTTTCTTACTTTAAGCATATCGTCTTCACTACGCTTAATCAGGTCTTCAACCGTCGTGATGCCCGCTCTCTTAAGGCAGTTAAGCGGACGTACGCTAAGATCGAGGTCTTCGATGTTCATATTCAGCGTCTTTTGTTGTTCGTTGTTGTCCTTGCTTACGAGAATATCGATTTCGTCCATATTGTCGATAAGATTGATAAACAGTTTCATATAATCGCTCATAATCTTCGCCGCAAGACTGATTACCTTTCTGGGGGAACTTGCCGCGTTGGTCTTTACGTCAACCGTCAGTTTATCGTAGTTGATATCTTGTTTTACACGGGTAGGAACAACCGAATAACTTGCGCTTACTACGGGCGAGAACAACGAGTCGATCGGAATGTATCCGATGGGTTGTTGAATAACGGGCTTATTGTCGTCCGCGGGTACGTATCCGCATCCCGTACCGATGGTAAGCGTCATATCGAACGTATAACCGTCTTCGAGCGTACAAATGTACTGATCGGGGTTCATAATTTCGATATCGCTGTTGATTTCGATGTCACCTGCGGTAATAACGCCGCCTACTTCCTTGTGAAGTTTAACTTTCTGAGTCTCAAACGTTTCTTCGGAATATACCTTTACTGCTATTTCTTTCAGATTGAGGATGATTTCCGCAACGTCTTCCTTCACGCCCGGTACCGTGCTGAACTCGTGCTTTACGCCTTCGATTTCCACTCCGATAATAGCCGCGCCCGGAAGTGCGGTGCAAAGTATTCTTCTAAGGCAGTTTCCGATAGTGATTCCATATCCTCTTTCGAGCGGCTCGACAACGAACAGCGAATGAGCGTCTTCTTCGATAACGGTTTCCGTCAGTTTGGGTTTTTCTATTTCCATCATTGTTGGTAAATCCTCCTTAACCGGTCGTATTATTTAGAATACAACTCGACAATCATATGCTCAGCGATTTGCATATCGACGTCTTCTCTCGTGGGCAGGGCTATGATGCTTCCTTTGAGCGTTTCGGGGTTGAATTCAAGCCACTTTACGCTGTTGGATATCTTCGAATTCTTCAATTCCTTGAAGAAAGGCATTTCCTGCTTGTTGCTCTTAACTTCGATTACGTCACCCGCTTTTACGAGATAACTGGGGATATTGACGCATTTGCCGTTTACGGTGATATGTCCGTGGTTGACAAGTTGTCTTGCCTGCGCTCTGCTTACGCCGATGCCCATTCTGTATGCTACGTTGTCTAAACGACGTTCGAGCAAGATAAGCATATTGTCACCCGTTACTCCGCGGAGTTTTTCTGCCATAAGATAATATTTATGGAACTGTTTTTCCGTGAGTCCGTATATTCTCTTCGCTTTCTGTTTTTCTCTCAACTGAATGCTGTACGGAGTGGGTTTCTTCTTCATTCCGCCGTGGATTCCCGGCGGAGTGTTACGTTTGATGAAAACGCATTTTTCCGAAAAACATTTGTCGCCTTTAAGGAAAAGTTTGCATCCTTCGCGTCTGCATTGACGACAATCCGGTCCTGTATATTTAGCCATTGTTACACCTCCTGATTACAGCCTTCTGCGTTTGGGCGGACGGCAACCGTTGTGCGGTATCGGGCTTACGTCTTTGATCATCGTGATGTCGACTTCGCAAGCCTGGATAGCACGGATACTCGGTTCTCTTCCCTGTCCGGTTCCTTTAACGTAGACTTCTACTTTTCTTACGCCGTGCAATTTCGCTTCGTTTACTGCCTTTTCGGTAGCCTGCGTCGCTGCATAAGCGGTTTCTTTTCTCGCGCCTTTGTATCCGAGTACGCCTGCGGAAGCCCAACTTATAGCGTTGCCCTGCATATCCGTAACGGTTACGATCGTGTTGTTATGCGTGGTATAAACGTGAACCTGACCTTTTTCGATACGTTTCAGGTCTTTTCTTTTCTTAATAGCAGATTTTCTTACAGCCATTTTTGCCTCCTATACTACGCTTTCTTCGAACGGCTTACGGTGCGCTTCGGTCCTTTGCGCGTACGAGCGTTCTGTTTCGTGCTTTGTCCTCTTACGGGAAGACCTTTTCTATGTCTTACACCTCTGTAACAGCCGATATCTTTAAGTCTTTTTATATCCAAAAAGACCTGTCTTCTAAGGTCACCTTCTACCATTACGTGAGTTTCGATATATTCACGAATAGCGGCTACCTGATCTTCGGCAAGGTCTTTAACTCTTATATCGGGGTTTACGCCGGTCGCTTCCAAAATCTTGTTGGAAGTAACTCTGCCGATACCGTAGATATAAGTCAATCCGATTTCTACTCTTTTTTCACGGGGTAAATCTACACCTGCAATACGAGCCATCTAAAACTAACCTCCATAATCCTTTTAAGTTTTTCTTTGTTTATCTATGTCAATCAATGAAGGAAACCGCTTTTTTGTTGGTGGTAAGCGGTTCAGCCGCCTTCGATATTGAATTCGCTTTTCTTCCCCGCCGCGGCGTAAACTCTCCGCTTCGGGCGCATTGTAAAAAACCGTACTATAACCCGCTTCTCTCCGTTTCGGAAAAGCGAGTTATAGATTGTCGTTTTTTTAGACTATTTTCCGTATAAAAATTACTTCCTATACTAATAGCGTTTGACATTATACCACACCCCTTACGGGTTTGGCAAACGATTTAACCTTGTTTTTGTTTGTGTTTCGGATATTTCGAGCAAATTACCATTACTCTTCCGTTTCTTTTAATGATTTTGCATTTATCGCAAATGGGTTTAACCGACGGTCTGACTTTCATTTTTAACCTCCGCTTTTTGTTTTTTCTCAGGATTTATCTTTTTTTCTCTCTGAATACTATTCTGCCCTTGTTCAGGTCGTAAGGACTCATCTCCACTTTTACGGGATCTCCTACGCATACCTTTATCGTATGCTGACGCATCTTTCCGCATAAATACGCGGTTATGATATGTCCGTTTACAAGTTTAACCTTGAAGGTCGTCCCCGGCAACAGTTCCGTAACTACGCCTTCTACTTCGATTACGTCGTCTTTCGACATATTGTTCCTCCGCTTTCTACGAGTTATATTTGCGAAGCGCTTTATACACTTCCGCGTCGCATACCTTATCTCCGATCCGCATCTTTTCCGCAACGTCTTCAAGTACGTCGCTCGTTACCAAAAGGTGCTTTATCTTCTTCTTCTTCGGCGCGTTCAACTTCCTTATATCCCCGTCGACAATCGCAACGAACCCGTCATCGATTATCTCCGATACCATAAAGTAGTTGCCTTCGTCGCGTCCCGCTCGACTGTATACTACCGTTCCGACGGTAACGGGTCTTTCCATTTCTTTCTCCATTAGAGCGTCAATATCTCTACTCCGTCATCTTTTATCACGAGCGTGTTTTCGTAATGCGCCGACGGCTTCCCGTCGTCCGTCACTACCGTCCACCCGTCGTTCCCGTAACATACCTCGTACGTTCCGAGATTTATCATCGGCTCGACCGCTATCGTCATATTCTTGAACAGTCTCAGCCCTCTGCCTTCGATGCCGAAGTTCGGCACGTTCGGATCTTCGTGTACCGACGTCCCTATTCCGTGTCCTACGAGATCTCTTACCACCCCGTAGCCGAAACTTTCCGCATAACTTTGTATCGCGTGCCCCAGCGTCCCCAGCCTCGTTCCGGCTTTAAGGACTTTCATTCCTTCGAAGAAACTTTGCTTCGTTACTTCCGCAAGTTTTCTCTTCTCCGGCGAAACGTTGCCTACGCATACCGTTCTCGCGGCGTCGGTGTGAACTCCGTGCATTCCCACTCCGCAGTCGAGTTTTAACAGCACTCCGTCTTCGACTATTCTTTTCTTCGACGGTATACCGTGCACGACTTCTTCGTCTATGGATATGCACACGCTCGCAGGAAACCCGTCGCATCCGAGAAACGACGGTACTCCGCCTTCTTTTTTGATGTATTCGTATGCGATTCGGTCAAGTTCGTACGTGCTTATTCCAACTTTCGCTTTCTCTTCGAGAAGTTTCAGCACGTCGCCGAGCACTTTGCCCGCTTTCCTCATCGCGGCGATTTGTTCTTCGCTTTTAACGGTTACCACTCAAAACCTTCTTTACGTCTTCGTAAACGGCGTCAATACTCTTGTTCCCGTCTACCGTCACAAGTTTATTTCTCTTGCCGTAAAATTCGATAAGAGGCGCGGTCTGCTTTTCGTAGACGTCGAGGCGCGCCTTAACGGTTTCCTCGTTATCGTCCGCTCTTTGATACAGTTTGCCGCCGCACTTGGTGCAAGTATCCGAGTCGTGTGTGGATATGTGGTAACTTTCTCCGCACGCACACATTCTTCTGCCGCTTATTCTGTCGGTAATCACTCCGAAGTCAACGTCGATGTTTATCACGACGTCGATGTCCGTAAGTTTTTCCAACGCTTCGGCTTGTGCGACGGTACGGGGGAACCCGTCGAGAAGAAAACCGTTTTTGCAATCTTCTTTACGGATTCTGTCCGCCACTATGCCCACGACTACCTCGTCGGGAACGAGTTGCCCTTTGTCGATGAACGACTTGGCAAACTTCCCGAGTTCGGTGCCTTCTTTAATATTCGCTCTGAGCGCGTCGCCCGTCGAGATATGGGCTATTCCGTATTCTTTTGCGATTTTCGTCGCTTGCGAGCCTTTTCCCGCTCCGGGGGCTCCGAGTAATATCAATTTCATTATTTCAAAAATCCTCTGTTGTTCTTGACGAGCAACTGGCTCTGCAACTGCTTATCGAGTTCGAGCGCAACGCTTACTACGATCAGCAATCCCGTCGAAGTGAACGCGCCGTTAAGTCCGATTTCTCCGAATCCGCTTATGCGAAGGATATAGGTCGGGATAAGGGCTACTAATCCGAGGTACAACGCTCCGAAAAGCGTGATACGATTGTTAATCTTTTTAAGATAATCGCTCGTCGATTTGCCGGGTCTGATACCGGGGATAAATCCGCCGTTTTGCTGTATCATTCTCGCAATGTCGTCCGGATTAAATTGTATCTGCGCATAGAAATACGCGAAGAATATAATCAAGAAGAACATTACCACGCCGTACAGATAACCGCCTACGCCCATCCATTTGTACCACCATTGTACGAACCCGCTCGTTACGTTCGGGTCTGCAAACTGCATTATCATCTGGGGGAACATAATCAAACTGGACGCGAAGATTATCGGCATAACGCCGCCGCTGTTTACCTTGATCGGAATGTTGGTGGATTGTCCGCCGTACATCTTGTTGCCTTTGATCTGTTTCGCATACTGAACGGGAATACGTCTTTCGCTGTTATCTACGAAAACGATAAGTCCGAACAGAAGAACCAAAAGCGCAAGGAATGCGAACAAGAACCATACTCCGTCGTAACTACCCGCTTTGGCTTGTTCCGGTATCTTATGTATCATCGCGCTCCACAGATCGCCGCCGAGAGTAGAAATAATACCCACGAAGATGATAAGGCTGGTGCCGTTGCCGATACCGTATTCGGTAATTCTTTCTCCGAGCCACATTACGAACGCGCTGCCGCCGGTGAGGATTATTACGATGAAGATCATCGTGAACACCTGACTGGTCGTTCCGCTTCCGAACACGCCCGAGATACTCGATCTCCAACTTACGACGATACCGATTGCCTGGATAATTCCGAGCACGATCGACATATAGCGGGAGTATTGGTTGATTTTCTTTCTTCCGTCTTCTCCGTCTTTGCTCAACTTCTCGAGTTTAGGAATAATAAGCGTGAGAAGTTGCATAATGATGGATGCGTTGATGAACGGAATGATACCGAGTGCAAACAGCGTACCGTTTGCAAGCGAACCGCCCGTTATCGTGTTTAACATTGAGAGAAGGTTGTTCTGGTTGTCGCACAGTTCTTTCCATACGGTAAAGTTAATGCCCGGAACCGGAATGAACGAACCTAATCTATAAACCAACAGCAGTAATAGGGTTATTATAATTTTTTTACGTATGCTCTTATCGGCGAATGCGTTTTTCAGGGTCTGAAACATTACAGTACCTCGACTTTACCGCCTGCTTCCGTGATTTTTTTGGCAGCGGATTCGGTAAATTTCTTGGCTTGCACGGTCAAACTTTTCGTAAGTTCGCCGTCGCCGAGAACTTTAAGTCCGTACTCCTCTATTTTGCTTATAATACCCTTTTCCCTTAATACTTCTGCGTTTACAACTGCTCCGTTGTCGAAATTGCTTTCGAGAGTAGCGATGTTTACGATAGAATAAACTTTCTTAAACAACGCGTTCTTGAATCCTCTCTTAGGGAGTCTACGCGTAAGGGGCATCGTGCCGCCTTCAAAGCCGGGTCTTACGCCGCCGCCGCTTCTCGCCCATTGACCTTTATGTCCTTTACCGGAGGTTTTTCCCAGTCCGGATCCGATACCTCTGCCGAGTCTCTTTTCCGTCGTGTTCGCGCCTTGCGCGGGAGTTAGATTGTGTAATTTCATTGTCTGCCTCCATTAAATTTCTTCGACTTTTACCAGATGGCTTACTTTCGTAATCATTCCTCTGATAGCCGGAGTATCTTCGTGTACTACCGTCTTGCCGATCTTGCTGAGTCCGAGCGCCTTTACGGTCGCTTGTTGCTTAATTACGCGTCCGATGGTGGATTTTACCAAAGTGATTTTTAATTGCGCCATAGTAAACCTCCTAATTACAGACTTTCTACGTCGATTCCGCGGATACGCGCGACTTCTTCGGCGGTTCTTACTCTGCTGAGTCCGTCAATCGTCGCTTTTACGCAGTTGATCGGGTTGTTGCTGCCGATGCTCTTCGTACGGATGTTTTTGATACCGGTTACTTCCAATACCGCACGTACGGGACCGCCGGCGATAACTCCGGTACCTGCTTCGGCGGGCATAAGCATTACTTTGCCTCTTCCGAAAACGCCCTGTATCGCGTGGGGTATCGTTTCGTCTACGATGGAAATGTTTATCATATTCTTGATAGCGGCTTTGTTCGCTTTCTCGATCGCTTCCGGTACTTCCTTCGCTTTTCCGAGTCCGCAGCCTACTCTGTTCTTTCCGTCGCCTACTACAACCAGCGCGGCAAAACGCATATTTCTACCGCCCTTAACGACTTTGGTAACTCTGTTGACGGATACCGTCTTCTTGATGAATTCGTCTTTGGGCTCTCTGCTGAATTTTTCGTTTCTTGCCATAATACCTCCTAGATTTCAAGTCCGGCTTCTCTTGCGCCGTCCGCTACTGCGGCAACTCTACCCGTGTAGAGGTATCCGCCTCTGTCGAATACTACTTTCTTGATGCCCTTTTCCGCTGCTCTTTCGGCAAGTACTTTGCCTACGAGTTTGCTCGCCTGGGTCTTGTTCATATCCGCGATTTGCGCGGCAATCTCTTTGTCGAGAGTGCTTGCGCTGACCAACGTATGTCCGTTTCCGTCGTTAGCCGTGTCGTCGATAATCTGCGCGTAGATATTGTTCAGAGACCTGTACACGCTCAAACGCGGTTTCTCCGCCGTTCCGGAAATATAATAACGCATACGATCGTGTCTTGCTTTTCTTTTTTCGTTTTTATCGATTTTGCTAATCATATTACGCTCCTAATCTTATTTACCGTTTGCCTTTCCTTCTTTACGGAGGATGGTCTCGTTGCTGTAATGAATTCCGTAGCCGTGGTACGGTTCGGGTTTTCTGATCGCTTTGATGTTCGCCGCGATTTGTCCGACGAGTTCTTTGTCGATGCCTTTTACCGTGATTTCGGTGATGGACGGACATTCGAACTTGATACCTTCGGGTGCTTCGACCTTAACGGGATGAGAATATCCTACGTTGAGTACTAAATCTTTTCCGGTAACTTGCGCCTTATAACCTACGCCTGCGATAACCAAACCTTTCTGGTAACCGTGCGATACGCCGTATACCATATTGTGGATAAGCGCTCTGTAAAGACCGTGAGCGGCTTTGGTGGATTTGATTTCGTTATCTCTCGTAACGTGAACCATTCCGTTTTCTACCGCTACCTTGATGTGCGGGTTTTCGATTTTCTGCGTGAGAGAACCGAGTTTGCCCGTTACGGTAACTATTCCGTTTTCGAAAGATACGGACGCGCCGTCTTCGATTTTGATCGGTAATCTACCTATTCTTGACATAAATAACCTCCCCTTTCGTTACCAAATGTAAGCGAGAACTTCGCCGCCCGTCTTAAGTGCACGGGCTTTTTTGTCGGTCATTATGCCTTTCGACGTGGAAATAACCGCTATACCGAGACCGTTAAGTACCTTCGGGAGTTGATCGTATCTGGCATAGATACGGAGTCCCGGACGGGATATTCTTTTCAGTCCGGAAATAACTCTTTCTTTGTTCTTTCCGTATTTGAGTTCGATTACAATGCTGTCCTGAACGCTGTTTTCTTCCTTAACTACGGTAGCGCTCTTGATATATCCCTCTTCAACGAGAATTTCGGCAATCGCCTTTTTGATGTTGGAAGCGGGTACGGTTACGGTTTCGAGTTTCGCCGTAAGTCCGTTTCTTATTCTGGTCAGCATATCTGCAATAGGATCTGTCATAGCCATATTATATATACCTCCTATGTTACCAGCTTGCTTTCTTCACGCCGGGGATTTCGCCTTTGTAGGCAAGTTCCCTGAAGCATATTCTGCAAATGCCGTATTTCTTGAGAACAGCGTGAGGTCTGCCGCAGATGCTACAACGAGTGTATTCTCTGGTGGAAAACTTTTGCTTTCTCTGTTGCTTGTTAATCATCGCTTTCTTTGCCATTGTTTACCTCCTACTTCTCGAACGGCATTCCCAGTTGTTTCAGCAACTCTTTCGCTTCTTCGTCGGTTTTCGCCGTCGTAACGAAGCAAACGTCGAATCCTCTTACCTTTTCGATTTGGTCATAAGAGATTTCCGGGAAAATGAGTTGTTCTTTTACGCCCATAGCGTAATTTCCTCTGCCGTCGAACGAGTCCGCGGGTACGCCCTTAAAGTCACGTACTCTGGGAAGCGCGATGCTTACGAGTTTGTCGAAGAAGTTCCACATTCTTTCGCCTCTGAGCGTAACCTTTGCTCCGACAACCATATTTTCACGAACTTTGAAGTTCGCTACCGATTTCTTCGCTTTGGTCTGAATCGCTTTCTGTCCGGCGATCTTTTCAAGTTCGCCTACGGCAATCTGAATGCTCTTGGAATTGTCCTTAACGTCGCCGAGACGCATATTGAGCGTGATTTTTTCAAGTTTCGGTACTTGCATCACGTTCTTGTAGCCGAACGTCTTTTCGAGTGCCGGTACTACTTCGTTGTCGTAACGGATTTTAACTCTGTTTACATATTTGTCAGCCATCTGTCAGCCCTCCTACTCTGCGTCGGTCGTCGCGGGCGCGGTTTCTGCCGCGGCGGTTTCAACCGGCTTTACTTCTTCGGCGGGAGCGTCAACCTTTTTCTTTCTTCTCGTCGTCGCCTTTGCCTTCGTCTTCTTTTCTTCTTTCGCTTTCTTGGTTTCGAGCACCGCTCCGCACTTAGCGCAAATACGAACTTTCTTTCCGTCTACTTCGCCCGTGCGAATTCTGGTCGCTTTTCCGCAAGCCGCGCATACTGCCATAACGTTGCTGATGTCGGTAGACTTCGGCAATTCGATGATGCCCGCTTTGTCGTTCGCTTTTCTCGCTCTTACCGCTTTCTTTACGACGCTGAGGTCCTTTCCTTCTACGGTAACGCGTCCTGCTTCTCTGTCTACGGCAACGATCTGTCCGAATTTGCCTTTATCGTTTCCTGCGATAATTTTTACGTAATCGCCTTTTTTAACGCCTAAACTCATTGTCTACCTCCTTACAGCACTTCGGGAGCGAGAGAGATGATCTTCATATAATCTCTGTCTCTCAATTCTCTTGCTATGGGTCCAAAGATACGGGTTCCTACCGGGTTCTTGTCCGCTCCGATAATAACCGCAGCGTTGTCGTCGAACTTGATATGCGATCCGTCCGGTCTCATAATACCTTTGGTGGTTCTTACGATAACCGCTTTAACTACTTGACCTTTCTTTACCGAACCGTTGGGGATAACGGACTTAACGGACGCTACGATTACGTCGCCGATGTTTCCGCTTCTCACGAACGAGCCGCCCATAACTTTTATACACATTATCTCCTTGGCACCGGAGTTGTCAGCGACTTTCAATCTGGTTTGTGCTTGTATCATTTCCGCTTCCTCCTGTTATTTAGCCTTTTCGATAATCTCGGCAACGCGCCAGCACTTATCTTTGGATAAAGGTCTGGTTTCGGTGATCTTAACTTTATCTCCGATACGGCATTCGTTAAGTTCGTCGTGCGCCTTGAATTTCTTGGTCTTGGTGATGTATTTTTTATAGAGCGGGTGTTTAACCTTGGTAACTACCGCAACTACGACGGTTTTGTCCATCTTGTCGCTTACTACCAAGCCTATTCTGCTCTTTCTCAAACTTCTTTCTTCCATTTCCGGGTCCTCCTAATTACTTCTTCGCGCTCTTCTTGGAAGCCTTTACCGGCTCGAAAGAAATACCGAGTTCTCTCTGACGAAGAATCGTCTTGATTTTAGCGATGTCTCTTTTGCATTCGACCATAACCGTAGGATTGCTGAGTTGCTGAGTCGCGTGTTTGAAACGAAGATTGAATAACTCTACTTTCTTTTCGGCGAGTTTATCCTGAAGTTCCTGATTGCTCATTTCAAAAAACTTTGCGCTTTTCATTATTGTTCTCCTCCTTCGGAAAGGTCCGCTTTCTTAACAAACTTGCACTTGATGGGAAGTTTGTTGGCAGCGAGTCTGAGTGCTTCTCTTGCTACGTCTTCGGGTATTCCCGCCATTTCAAACAGTACTCTGTCGGGCTTTACTACCGCTACCCAGTATTCCGGGCTACCTTTTCCCGAACCCATTCTGGTTTCGGCAGGTTTCTTCGTAACCGGTTTGTGCGGGAAGATGTTTACCCATACCTGTCCGCCACGTTTGATATATCTGGTCATCGCGACACGCGCCGCTTCGATTTGGTTGCTGGTGATCCAACTGGGTTCCATAGCGACGAGAGCGTATTCGCCGTAAGCGATCTTGTTGCCCTTGTTCGCTCTGCCGGTCATTCTGCCTCTCTGTTGCTTTCTTCTTTTTACTCTCTTAGGCATTAACATAATCAGTCATTACCTCCTTTATTCTGCTTCGCAAAAACTTCACCTTTGTAAATCCAGACTTTTACGCCGATAATTCCGTAGGTCGTCTTCGCTTCGGCAAAGCCGTAGTCGATGTTCGCTCTCAACGTTTGAAGCGGGATGCTGCCTTCGCTGTAATGTTCGCTTCTTGCGATTTCCGCGCCGTCCAGACGTCCGCTGACCATCGTCTTGATACCCTTCGCGCCCGCTTTCATGGCTCTTCCCATTACTTGCTTCATAGCACGACGGAACTGAATTCTCTTTTCGAGGCTTGCCGCAATGCTTTCAGCCGCGAGTTGTGCGTCGACGTCAACTTTCTTAACTTCGAGAACGTTGATGTTGACCGCTTTGATTTTAACGATTTTTTCAACGATTTTCTTGATTTCCGCAATTCCGGCAGCGTCTTTACCGATCGCTACGCCCGGTCTGCCGCAGAAAATGTTTACCGTAATCGTGTTCGCCGCTCTCTCGATAGAGATCTTGCTGATAGACGCGTTGAAGTATTTCGCTTTGAGCGTCTTTCTGATTTCGTTGTCTTCTTTAAGGAAGGTCGCGAAACTCTTCTTGTCGGCATACCATTGGGTATCCCAGCCGGAGATTACACCCACTCTTAAACCGTGCGGATTAACTTTTTGTCCCATTTCGCTTACCTCCTTTATTTGATTTCGTCAAGTATGACCGTGATGTGGCTCGTTCTCTTAAGAAGTCCGCCCGCTCTGCCGTGCGACTTCGGAATGTATCTCTTCAGCGTAGGTCCTTGGTCGGCGTAGCATTCCGCTACGTAAAGCGTGTCTGTGCTCATTCCGAGATTGTTTTCGGCGTTCGCACCCGCGCTCTTAACGACTTTGAGTATCGGTTCGCTGCTGGATTTGTTGAGGTTTTCCAAAATCGCTACCGCTTCTCTGTACTGTTTGCCTCTGATAACGTCCAGTACCGCTCTTACTTTATAGGGAGAAATACGAATGTACTTGGCTTTAGCCATAGGTCTTCTGTCTTTTTTCTCCGCTCTTTGCACTGCTTTTGCGTAAGTTCTGCCCATGTGTTACCTCCTAGTTCTTTCCGCCTGTCGTTTTGCTTCCGGCATGTCCGCGGAACGTACGGGTGGGTGCGAATTCTCCGAGTTTTAACCCAACCATATCTTCGGTGATGTATACGGGAACGTGCTTCTTTCCGTCGTGTACCGCGATAGTATGTCCGACAAACTCGGGGTATATCGTGGAGGCACGCGACCACGTTTTGATTACTTTCTTTTCGTTCGCCTCGTTCATCGCGAGAATCTTCTTTTTAAGACTTTCTTCGACGTAAGGCATTTTGTTCGCTCTACTCATTTGCGTCCTCCTAGTTTATACGTTTAATGATGAATCTCGAAGAAGGTTTCTTCTTTCTACGGGTCTTGTAACCGAGTGCCGGTTTACCCCACGGAGTTACAGGTCCGGGCAAACCGATCGGGCTCTTACCTTCACCGCCGCCGTGCTTGTGGTCGCAAGGATTCATTACGACACCGCGTACGGTCGGCTTAACGCCCATATGTCTTTTTCTGCCCGCTTTACCCAAACTTACGATTTCGTGTTCGAGATTGCCTACCTGACCGATGGTCGCACGGCATTCGAGCGGTACGTAACGCATTTCGCCGCTAGGCATACGCAACGTCGCTTTGCCGTTTTCTTTCGCCATAAGTTGCGCCGCGCTGCCCGCGCTTCTCGCAATCTGTCCGCCGCGCTTCGGTTGGAACTCGATGTTATGAACCATCGTACCTACGGGAATGTCTTTGAGCATCAGGCAGTTGCCTACTTTGATGTCCGCGTTTTCTCCGCTGACGATTTTGTCGCCCACGCTGAGTCCGAGAGGCGCGAGAATGTATCTCTTTTCGCCGTCCGCATACGCTACGAGCGCGATGTTTGCCGAACGGTTCGGATCGTATTCGATGCTCTTAACGGTTGCGGGAATGTTGTCCTTGTTGCGTTTGAAGTCAACGATACGATATTTTTGTCTGTTTCCTCCGCCGATGTGTCTGACGGTAATTCTGCCTGCCGCGTTTCTTCCGCCCGTCTTGTTTTTGCTTTCGAGCAAACTCTTCTCGGGTTTAACAGCGGTGATTTCCGCAAAATCACTTACAGTGTATTGTCTGCGGCCGGGGGTTATTGCCTTAAATCTTTTAATACCCATTTTGAACCTCCCTTGTTACGATAAACTTTCGAAGAATTCGATGGGCTTGCTGTCCTTGGTTAACTTTACGTAAGCCTTTCTGAAAGCGGACTGTCTGCCTTCGTTTCTTCCCATACGCTTGATTTTTCCGTCGTAGTTGACTACGTTCACTCTGGCAACCTTTACGCCGAACGCTTGTTCTACCGCATTCTTTACGTCGAATTTCGTAGCGTTTTTGTCAACGATGAACGTGTAATTCTTTTCGGGTATTCCGGCGTAACTCTTTTCGCTGAGTACCGGTTTCTTAATAACGTCGTAAGCTGTCATTATTCGTTTGCCTCCTCGATTACCTTAATAGCGTCTACCGTGACGAACACTTTACCCGCTCTTACCAAATCGTAAACGTTGATAAGGGACGCGTCGCAAACTTCCGCTTCGGGAAGGTTGTTGGTCGCTCTGACGACGTTTTCGTTTTGCTCGCCGAGTACGAACAACGCTTTCTTACCGGCTTCGAGGTTTTTGCAAACTTCCGCCATAAGTTTCGTTTTGCCTTCGGCAAGTTCGATTTTGTCGAGAACGACGAATTCGTTCTGGTTGACTTTCTGACTGAGAGTGCTTACCATAGCGGCAGCCTTCATTCTCTTGTTTATTTTTTTGGAGAAATCTCTCGGCTTCGGTGCGAACACCACTCCGCCGTGTCTCCATTGCGGCGAACGGATACTTCCCTGTCTCGCTCTGCCGGTGCCCTTTTGTCTCCAAGGTTTGATACCGCCCCCTCTTACTTCCGTACGGGTAAGAGTGCTTTTCGTTCCTTGTCTTTTGTTGGCGAGTTGCGCAACGACAACCTGATGAATAAGGGCTTCGTTGTATTCCGCTCCGAAAACTTTATCGCTTACGGTAACGGTTCCCACTTCTTTTCCTAACGTATTGAAAACCTTTAATTCCATATCTCTACCTCCTACGCCTTGACAATCACAAGACTGCCTTTGGGTCCGGGAATGCCGCCTTTTACGAAAAGCAGGTTTCTCGCGGCGTCAATACGTACGACTTCAAGGTTCTTGATAGTAACTTGTTCGTTACCGTATTGTCCGGGCATATGTTTGTTTTTGAAAACTCTGCTCGGGTCGGAGTTCGCGCTCATGGAACCTACCGATCTGTGGATAGGACCGGTACCATGGGACATAGAACCGACTCTCTGCTGATTCCATCTCTGAATAACGCCGGTATAACCTCTGCCTCTGGTCTTACCTACGACGGCAACCTTGTCTCCTACGACGAACTTGTCGCAAGTAACGGTATCGCCTACGTTGTAACCTTCCATATTCTCGAAACGGAACTCGTGAAGGAACTTTTTGGGAGCAACTCCCGCTTTCGCGAAATGTCCCGCCAAAGGTTTGGTAACGTTTTTGCACTTTCCGTCTCTGTTTTGCTTAGCGTCCGCAAAACCGAGTTGAACGGAAGCGTAACCTTCTTTTTCAACGGTTTTGATTTGTACTACCGCGCAAGGACCCGCCTCGATAACGGTAACGGGAATCATCGTGCCGTTTTCCGTAAATATTTGGCTCATTCCCAACTTGCGTCCTAAAATGCCTTTGTTCATATAAGCCTCCTATTATAACTTGATTTGGATATCTACGCCCGCGGGAAGATCGAGTTTCATAAGAGCCTCCGTAGTTTTGCCCGTAGCGTTGTAGATGTCGATAAGTCTTTTGTGCGTACGCAATTCGAACTGTTCTCTCGAATCCTTATACTTGTGCGTAGCGCGCAAAATCGTAACGATTTCTTTCTCTGTCGGCAACGGAATCGGACCCGAAACGCTTGCGCCGGTACGTTTTACCGCGTCAACGATTTTCGCTGCCGAGTTGTCGATCAGATTGTGGTCATAGGCTTTGAGTTTAATCCTAATCTTTTGACCTGCCATTTTTCTTACCTCCTGTATTTTTGCCTAACGAATTTTTTACCGTATTTCGGCTCGGGTCGGCTACCCTCGCCTCAGTTAGTCGCGCCGTCTTGCGACGCGTAAGTCCGTGGAAACTATCCGTGTGTGTCCGGGAACCTCCCACATCAACCCTTACGGCAATCGCCATTGTATCACAAACGAACTGCCGTTGTCAAACGTATTACACGGTATTTTGAAGAAAAAAATTGATTTTTTTACGAGAAAATAAAAGTTTTATCAGCGGAACCTCGCCGTGCGTGTCGAGCCGGTTGTCTTCTCTTCGCGCCGACGGTTTCTCCGCCGTTTTTAATCTGCCAAAAAGGTTATTCTTCCGTAGAAAATAACGCTTAAAATATCAAAAATGTACGTAAAAGGCATCATAAACATCGCTATCCACGCCCCGGCAAGGGTTTTGGCGTAATGTCTTTCGCCGAAACGGATCATTCGGTAAATAAATCCGAAAAACATTCCGAAAAAGAAAACGACGCAGAATTTTAACACAAACGGCGATTCGTCGAACCTTTCGGTAGCGGTTTTCGCCTCGCTCGCTTTGAGCGGCAGGATTACGGTAAAGGTACTGCCTTTGCCTTTTTTGCTTTTAACAGTTATATCTCCGCCGTGCTCGACGACGATTTCCTTCGCAACGTAAAGACCGAGTCCGCTGTCGCCGCCCGTTCTCGCCTTGTCTTCCATAAAGAACTTATCGAAAACGTACGGAAGGTTTTCTTCGGATATGCCCGAACCGCCGTCTTTTACCGAAACGGCGATTTTGCCGTTGCGTACGGAAAACTTTACCGATATTTTGCTCCCCTTGGGGCTGTACTTTACGGCGTTGGTCACGATATTCTGCACGACGCGCGACATTTTTTTGCGGTCGACGACTATTCTCGCGTCTTTCGGCACTCTTCCCGTTTTAAGAACGAGTCCGCGACTTTCGGCGAAAACTCTTTGTCTTTCGAACTCGGCAGTGAAAAACGCTCTCGCGTTAAGGGTTTCCTTAAAATCCCCTTCTCCGTCCGCCACCGCCCTCGCCGCGTCGGTCAGATTGGACACCGTTTCGCTCATCTGCTCGGCTTTTTCTTTGATGACGGCAAGATAATCCTTGTCGTCCATTCCGTCGCTTATGCACTCCGCCGCACCCATAATAACGGCTATCGGCGTTTTCAAATCGTGCGCCACCCCGGCGGCGTCCGTGCTGTTTTTTATTTTTAACCGCTTGACTTCGGTTTCGCTGCGCTCGATGTTGCTTCGGATGCTTTCGAGAATACGCACCCACTCGTGCGATACGTTTCTCCTGTCGATCGCCCCGTAATTACCGTCGGCAAACCGCAAAAGAATTCTCTTTATAGCGTCCGCTTCTCTCTTTCTCATTCCCGTTTCCTTTTTTTCTTAACCGAGCGCAAATATTTCCCGTTATAATAGGGTG
>CAJLYQ010000042.1 GCA_905210905.1 uncultured Christensenella sp.
CCAAAGAAGACGGAATAATCGATTTTAATCGGACGGCAAAGCAGGTAAACGATTTCGTAAGGGGAGTTACTCCGTGGCCTGCCGCATACACGCGTTTTAACGGCGGCACGATTAAGTTTTTGAAAACCGAAGTCGTCGATTCGTGCGGCGGAGAAAAAAGCGGCGAAGTGGTCGTTTCGGATAGCAAAAAAGGTTTGGTCGTTAAATGCGGCGACGGATATATTAAAGTAAACAAAATACAAGGCGAGAATGCAAAACCTATGGATACTTCGGCGTATTTGTTGGGACATAAAATTCCCGTCGGGAGCGTGTTAGGTGAATAGGAACGATTTTCGCGCGGCATACGATTTTCTCATACAGATATACAGGGATAACGCATATCTGCATATCGTTATGAAAGAGAACAGCAATAAACGCGTGAAAAAACTTGTTTTCGGCGTTTTGGACAAGCATTACGAGTTGAATTATCAATTAAACAAACTCGTAAACGGAAAAATAAAAAACAACGTCAGACCGCTTTTGCTGATTGCGCTCTATTCTCTCAAATTTCTCGACACGCCGCAAAACGTAGTTATAAACGAAACCACGGAAACGCTCGACAGCCTGGGCAAAAGCGCGCTTAAAGGTTTCGTTTGCGCCGTTATAAAGAAAGCGGCTCATACGGAATTTACTTTGCCGAGCAAAAGTGACAAAAATTATTACGAAGTTAAGTATAATTTGCCGTCCTGGCTTGTCGGAATGTACAGAAAGGACTATCCCGACACTTACGAAAGAATAATCAATGCGGAAGAATTTCATTATTCGCATATCAGGCTTGCTCCGGGGACTACGGAGAACGATATACTAAGCGCCGAAAAAGGAGCGATAAAAACACGCTACGGATACTTCGTTAGAAACAACAAAGATATCGAACTTTTGTCCTGTATGGGCAAAATCACTTTTATGAGTTACGGTTCTTGTTTCGTCGCGGATTGCGTCGGAGCAAAGAAAGGAATGAGAATTCTCGATTCCTGCGCAGCCCCCGGAGGGAAAGCGGTTTTAATGGCGCAAACGGGCGCGGAAGTCGTTGCGTGCGACATACACGAACACAGGGTCGAACTTATTCGTTCGTACGCAGACAGAATGAAAGTCGGAATGGAAACGTACAAACAGGACGCAACGAGTACGGTTTATAAATGGCAAAACTCTTTTGACGCGGTACTTGCCGACGTGCCTTGCAGCGGCTTGGGCGTAGTAGGAAAGAAGAGAGATATCGTTTTTAACCGTACTTACGACGATATTAAACGTTTGTCCGAAATACAACTTAAAATTCTGAACAACGTATCGAAGTACGTTAAAGACGGCGGAGTTCTGGTATACGCCACCTGCACGATATTCAATATGGAAAACGGCGCGGTAGTTGACGCGTTTTTAGAAAAACACGACGAGTTTACCCTTGAAAAAATCGACTGCGACATAGAAAACGAAGGCAAGATACAACTTTTGCCGGACGGAAAAGGCATGGAGGGATTTTACATATGCAGAATGAGAAAGCGTGCTTAGGCGATCTCACCTTAGCCGAACTCGAGAAAGAACTTTCTTTCCTGCCGCGTTTCCGCGCCGAACAGGTTTATCAGGCGGTTCAGGCGGATAAATCGTACGACGAAATGACGAACGTCCCGAAAACCGTTAAGGAATTTTTGGGGCAAAAATACCACGCAAAAGGCGCGATTATAAAAGAAGCGTACACCGGCAAAGACGGTACGGAAAAATATCTGTATCTTCTTAACGACGGGAACATCGTCGAAGGCGTATTTATGCCGCATAATTACGGCAATACTTTGTGTATTTCCACGCAGGTAGGCTGCCGAATGGGTTGCGCGTTCTGCGCTTCCACGCTTAACGGGCTCGTGCGTAATCTTACGCCCGGAGAGATGCTCGGTGAAGTGGTTGCCGCAAACGCAAGACACGGCGGAACGAGAAACAAGCGGGCAATTACGAATATCGTTCTTATGGGCAGCGGAGAACCGCTCGACAATTACGACAACGTAATTAAGTTTTTCTCCGAAGTTTCCGATCCTAAAGGACTGGGAATATCGCTAAGGAATATCTCTTTGTCCACTTGCGGTTTGCCCGATAAAATAAGAGAACTCGCCGACAGCGGATATAGCGTTACGCTTACCGTAAGTTTACACGCGCCGGACGACGAAGAAAGAAAAAAGATTATGCCGGTCGCAAAAAGATGGGCGATAAGCGAAGTTCTGGACGCGGCGAAATATTACTTCGACAAAACCGGACGGAGAATTATTTTCGAGTACTCGCTTATCGCAGGCGAAAATTCGAGCAAAACCGACGCGGTAAAACTTGCGAATCTGCTTGCTAAACTGAATTGTCACGTAAACTTAATCAACTTGAATTACGTCAAAGAAAGGGGACTTAAAGGTGCGGATAAGGATACCGTAAAGGCGTTTATGGATACGCTTACCGCTAAAGGAATAAGCAATACCCTGCGCCGTTCTATGGGTAATGATATAATGGGAGCGTGCGGACAATTGCGAAACGGTTATTTGAAAAAGGAGAAAGGCGAAGATTAAAGGGCAGGTAGTTAAGGCGGTAGCCGGGCAATATTGCGTTAAGGGCGAAAGCGGCACGCAGGTTTGTTCCGTCCGCGGAAGAGTGAAAAAGGACAACGAGTTATACGTAGGCGACTACGTAGATTTTGCCGACGGAGTAATCGAAAACGTTTATCCGAGAAAAAATCGTATGATACGCCCGTACATAGCGAATCTTGACGTACTTTTCATCGTAATCGCTCCGTTGCCGGAACCTGATTTCAATCTCGTCGAGAAACTTTTACTTAATTGCCACGAACAGAAAATCACGCCGGTAATAATACTTAACAAAAGCGATATAGCGGTTAATCCGGAAGAAACTTTGCTTCCGTACGCGAACGACGTCAAAACGTTTATCGTCAGTGCGAAAACTGGGCATAATATAGACGTGCTCAGCGATTTCATCGACGGGCGACTGGTATGTTTTTGCGGACAGAGCGCAGTCGGAAAGTCGTCGATAATAAACGCGCTCGGCGGACGAAAACTGGAAACGGGAGAATTGAGCAGAAAAATTAAGCGCGGTAAAAATACGACGAGGCACGTTGAAATCTACGATTTGCCAAACGGACGAATTGCCGACACCTGCGGTTTTTCGGTTATGGAAAGCATAGACATCGACCCGGAAGAACTCGTTTATTACTACGACGAATTTCTCGCTTTGCAAAACGGTTGCAGATTTACTAACTGTACGCACACGAAAGAACCCGGTTGCGCGGTAAAAACCGCACTGAAAGAAGGGAAGATAAGCGCAGTAAGGTACGACAGGTACGTTAAACTTTACAACGAACTTGTCGAAAGGAGAAAGAAAAAATATGAATAAAGACGTTATCATTTCGCCGTCGATATTAAGCGGCGATTTCGCGAATATGGAACGAACGGTAAAGAACGTCGCGGAATGGGGCGGCGACTGGGTGCATTGCGACGTTATGGACGGACATTACGTCACGAATCTCACTTTCGGAATGCCGATGATTGCCGCTTTGAAAAAAGTAAGCGAACTTCCTTTGGACGTTCATCTTATGATAGACAAACCGGAAAAATACGCGCAAAGATTTCTCGATGCGGGAGCGGACGTAATCACGTTCCACCCAGAAGCGTCGGACAATCCGTCCGAACTTCTGCGCAGTTTGAGAAATTCGGGTAAGCGTGCCGGGATTGCTCTTAATCCGAACGTAAAAGCGGAAGATTATGTCGAACTTTTGCCCGACTGCGACATAGTCGTAGTTATGACGGTTTACGCAGGTTACGGCGGTCAGAAAATGATACCGGAATGTCTTGACAAGGTAAGATATCTTCGAAAAATCGGAAAAGAAAAGGGGCTTGAATTCGATATCGAAGTGGACGGCGGAGTTACCGAAGAAAACGC
The DNA here is from genome assembly GCA_905210905.1 of uncultured Christensenella sp. GTDB lineage: Bacteria > Bacillota > Clostridia > Christensenellales > DTU072 > CAG-1782. The sequence goes on from CAJLYQ010000042.1 coordinate 3,958, forward strand.
AAACGCGGTAATCGAAGCCGGAGCGAACGTAATCGTTGCCGGAAGCGCGGTGTTTAAGTCCGTTGATCCGAAAAAAACGATAGATATGCTCAAGGGCGTAACGAAATAGATTATTTTCACATATATTAGGCGTAAAAGGAGCGTCTTGATGAAAATAGTTTGTATCAGTTGTCCGCCGATAATAAAGAAAATAATAGGTCTTCTTAAGAAAAAAGGGTAAAGTCGATGGATACGAAAGAAGGTAGCAAAATACTCGAATTGCTAAAAGAAATGCATCCGAACGCCGGGTGCGAACTTCATTTCGGCTCGGTGTTCGAACTGCTCGTTGCGGTTATGCTCAGCGCGCAATGCACGGATAAAAGAGTGAATATGATCACCGACGAACTGTTCAAAGTTTATAACACGCCCGAACAGTTTGCTTCGCTCACGCTCGACGAACTTAAACCTTACATCTTTAGTTGCGGTTTTTTCAATAATAAAGGGAAGAATATTATCGAAACGAGTAAAACGCTCGTGGAAAAGTACGGCGGGAAAGTGCCGTCCGAATTCGACGAACTCGTTGCTTTGCCGGGAGTCGGAAGAAAAACCGCGTCGGTTGTGACGTGCGTGGGATTCGACGAGCCGGCTATGCCCGTTGACACGCACGTTTTTCGCGTTGCGAGAAGACTTGGACTTTCCGACGGGAATACGCCCGAAAAGGTGGAATCCGATTTGAAAAAGATTTTCCCGAAAGAAGAGTGGAACGCCGCTCATCATACTATGATTTTTCACGGCAGGTACGTCTGCGACAGCAGAAAACCGAAATGCGGCGAATGTTTGCTTAAAAGCGTTTGTCGGTACGAAAAAAATATATAATCGGCAAAGGAGAAAGATATGTTTCTTGATACTGTGGTAATTTATTGCAAGGCAGGTAACGGCGGAAACGGAGCCGTATCTTTTCACAGAGAAAAGTACGTCACCAAAGGCGGTCCGGACGGCGGCGACGGCGGTAAGGGCGGCAGTATATACGCTTTAGCGGACAGTTCGCTCAACACGCTCATCGACTACCGCTATAATCAGCATTTCCGCGCGGAGAACGGACAACCCGGAACGGGTAACAATATGTTCGGAGCAAGCGGCAAAGATATAGTTTTGAGAGTGCCTTGCGGAACGGTAATCAAAGACGCCGAATCCGGCGGTATAATAGCCGACGTGTTTAACGACGGTGATAAGGTTTTGTTGCTGAAAGGCGGTAGGGGCGGCAGGGGAAACGCACGTTTCTGCACTCCCACGAGAAGATCGCCGGCGTTTGCCGAAAACGGCGAAGCGACGGAAGAAAGAAAGTTCAGAATGGAACTCAAAACAATTGCCGACGTAGGGCTTGTGGGTTTCCCTAACGTGGGGAAAAGTACACTGTTAAGCGTAATCAGCGCAGCCAGACCGAAAATCGCAAACTACCATTTTACCACGCTTTCGCCTAATCTCGGAGTGGTAAAACATTACGATAAAAGTTTTGTGGTAGCGGACATTCCCGGACTGATCGAAGGCGCAAGCGAAGGCGCGGGACTCGGTCACGATTTCCTTCGCCACGTCGAAAGAGTCAGACTTATCGTTCACGTCGTGGACGTGAGCGGCAGCGAAGGTCGCGATCCCGTCGAAGACTACGAAAAGATACGGGCGGAACTTAAAAATTACAGTGAAAAACTTTACTCGTTGCCGGAAATAGTCGTTGCAAACAAAACGGACTTGTTGACGGACGAAACGGAAATCGAAAGATTCGCTAAGGCGATCGGGAAGGAAGTAATACCGATAAGCGCGGTTACTACGACGGGAGTAAAAAAACTCGTGGACGAAACGGCGAAAGAACTCGAATCGCTGCCTCCGCTCGCTCCCATCGAATTCGAGAAATTCGAGTACGAAAAGGCGGATAAAAACGAAGTCGTGATTACCTACGAAGACGGCGTTTATTACGTTACGGGCGGCTACGTCGAAGAACTTGCGAGAAAAGCATATCTCGACGATACCGACAGTTTTAACTGGTTCCAACGGAAAATGCGCGAACGCGGCATAATAGATATGCTCAGAGAAAAGGGCGCGAAAGACGGCGATACGATTTGCGTAATCGACCTCGAATTTACCTTGTGGGACTAAAAACGTCGTCCGACGCGTTTTACAGTCCCTAAAACACGACGAAACGATACGAAATCGACTTAAAAAACGATATTAACTATTGACAGTAAGCCTTAGTTCAATATATAATTAAACAGAAAAATATGCCACGAATGGCAAAAGTTACGGAGAAAGAAATGAAAAAAGCAACAGCAATTGTTTTGACCGCGATACTCGTGTTGAGTGCGGTATGTTTACTCGTCGCTTGCGGCGGAGATAAAGAAGCGGTTTTCGATTACGACAAAATCAATATCGAAGTTAAAAATTACGCTCTCGGCGAAAAATACGACGAGGCAGACGCGGTTATCGAAGCGACGCTTAAAGACGGTTCTAAGAGAAAACTCACGAAAAACCTCGTTTTCGTAGACAAAGCGGAAAAAGAAGAAAACAAACTCGAAAACGCGCTCGACGAAGACGGCAAGTTTACCAAAGCGGGCGAGTACACGATGGTAGTATATATGCTCGAAGCGAGAGAAGATTTGAAAATCGGCGAATGGACGATTAAGGTTGCGTAAGAAAGGAGCGTAGAAAAATTATGTTACTTTCAAAACTCGTCGGGGAAAGAACGAAAACCACTCCTGCGGACGCAACGGCGGCAAGCCACGTTTTGCTTATGAGAGCGGGGTATATGAAACTCGTTGCGAACGGAATTTGGACGCTCGCTATGCCCGCTAAACGCATTACGAAAAAAATCGAAAACATTATTCGCGAAGAAATGGACGCTATCGACGGTCAGGAAGTTATGTTCCCGGTCGTTATGCCTAAAGAACTTTGGGCGGAAAGCGGAAGATATTACAGTATCGGCGACGAAATGGTGCGTTTCAAAGACAGGTCGGGAAGAGATATGGTGCTCGGAATGACTCACGAAGAAGCCGCCGTTCAGTTTGCTCGCGATACCGTAAGCAGTTATCAGCAAATGCCGTTTATGATCTACCAGATTCAGACCAAATTCCGCGACGAAGCGAGATGCCGCGGCGGTCTTATCAGGGTAAGAGAGTTCACGATGAAAGACGCTTATTCGTTCCATACCAGCCAGGAAGATTTGGAAAAGTACTATCAGCGCGCCTACGACGCATACGTTCGTATTTTCAAGCGTATAGGGATGAAAAGAGTGGTCGCGGTCAAGTCTGATTCCGGAATGATGGGCGGCAACATCGCGCACGAATACATGCTCCTTACCGCAATAGGCGAGGACAGCATAGTAATTTGTCCTGAATGCGGATACAAGGCGAATATGGAAATCGCCGTCACGAACAGACTTCCCGTTCGCGACGAAAAAAGCGAAGACCTTAAAGAAGTATATACCGCCGACAAAAAAGATATAGAATCCGTTTGCAAAGAACTCGGCGCTGACGCGAAAAAAACCATAAAAGCGGTTTGTTACTACGAAAAAGGTACGGAAAACATCGTTTTGTGCTTTATTCGCGGAGATCTCGAAATCAACGAGAGCAAACTCACTAAAATTATCGGGAAACAAATCGTTCCCGCAAACCTTACGGATTCCGAAGTTCTGCACGCAGGAAATATCGGTTGCGTAAACCTTAACACGCAAGGAATGACGGTCGTTTACGACAAGTCGCTTGAAAACGCAAACAATATGGTTACCGGCGCAAACAAAGGGGAATACCACTTAGTCGGCGTAGATATGGCGCGCGACGCGGACGTAAAGGAATACGTCGATATCGCTAAAGTTCAGGTCGGGGACGTTTGCCCCGTTTGCGGAAAACCGCTTACCGTTGAGAACGGTATCGAAGTCGGGAATATTTTCCAACTCGGTACTAAGTACACGAAAGCGATGAATATGACGGTACATAATTCGGACGGAAAAGAGATTAACCCGATTATGGGCTGTTACGGTATAGGTGTGGGCAGGGCTCTTGCGTCGGTTGCGGAAGAAAGTCACGACGAAAAGGGACTTATTTGGCCTATGACGATCGCTCCGTGGCACGTTTATCTGTGCGGTTTAAGATTAGACGATCCGACCGTTAAAGCGGAAGCGGATAAGTTGTACGCGGAAATGACTAAAGCGGGAATCGAAGTTCTTTACGACGACAGAGAAGCGTCTGCAGGCGTAAAATTCTCCGATTGCGATCTTATGGGTATACCGATAAGAGCGGTTATCAGTCCGAGAAGTCTTGCAAAAGGCGAAATAGAACTTCAAACGAGAGATAAATCTCTCCAAACCAACGTTAAAATCGAAGAAAGCATTGATTTTATACAAAAGATAATCAAAGAAGAGGTAGGTAAACTTATAGGATAAAAATTCATTCATCGGATTCTTCCGAAAGGAGGGAGGGTTTTTATGAAAAAAGGTATAGTAAAGGCGACGCTCTGCATTGCTCTTGCGATGCTTGTGTTTGCGCTCGTTGCTTGCACCAACATCGGCGGCGGAACCACACCCGGCGGAACTACGGTTAAGGATTGCGGCGACGGCAAACACGTCGACAAAAACGCCGACGGCAAGTGCGACGTTTGCGGAAAGGACGTGCCGAAAGACGGTTGGGAAAAAATAGAATCGGTCGACAGGAAAGATATGTATACGAAATTCCTGTTGGGTTTTACCAACGTCGCTTACGAGTTGTCCAAAGATAAAGTTTCGCAAAAGAAACAGGTGACCGTCGACGGATCCGGATTGTTCAGGCTTAACGACAACGACTTTTATCTTACAGTGAAAGGTAAATACGATGGGTCGGACGCCGAACAGATAAGAGAAAAAACGATTTTTGCCGTTGACGTTGCAAATAAAGAAAAAATCAACGCCGAAAGCAGACTTTTCTCTTTGCACTTGTACAAAGACGACTTGTACCTTGCGATAGGAAATAACAAAGTTCAATTCGATATAGTAGACGGCAGTTGGACTAATTATTATCCTCATTCGATGAATAAACCTACTTCTCAAAGTTTGAGCAATCTTGCGGGAATGTTTTCCAGCCTTGTAAAACTTAAAGCCGAGCCGATCGGACTGACGAGAAGAAACAGTAACAAACTCGAATATAAGTATTCGATAGACGTTGATTTGAAAGAATCTTTGGTTAACGTTTTTAACAAAGGTTTGAGTCAATTAAAAGTTTCGGACTTAAACGCCGAAAAAATCAAAAATTTTGCGGCAAGCGTATTCGGAATAACCGTAGAACAACTTAATAAAGGGGAAATACCCGACAGTGAATTGACGCTCGAATATATAGTTTCCGGAGAAAAAATTCAAAGCGTAGTAGGCGAAGCGGAAATCGATATGTCGCATTCCGACAGCGAACTTATCGACGGCGACAAATTAAAAATTTACGCCGAAATCAACGATTTGAAAATAACGAACGATTACGCTCAGGGAGTTAAAATCGACTTCGTAAACGATTCGGAAGAACTCGCGTCTTATAAAAAGTACAGCGACGCGGTTTATTCGCTGAAAGTTCCGATTAAGGTTAAAGGGGACGACGATAACGGAGAACCGGTTTATAACAATTACGATTTTAACGTTTTGACGAGAATATTCCAGGATAACAGTAAAGACAACTTTATTTTCCTTGAGTATTACAACAAAACGGATAATATCGTGGATAGGGGATTGTACGTTTACGACGACGTGGCTTACGTCGTAAAGAATATAGACGGACGGGAAGAATGTATTTATCAAATGAACGTCGACTTGTCCGATTTGGCAACCAGACTCGTGTCCAACGAACTGAACGGCACGGAGAAAATGGACGTTTATAAACTCATTTCTTATGCATTCCGCAGTCTGGCTATTTCGGAGTCCGAGATAAAGTTCAAAGTCGATTCTGCGTTCTTTACCGACGTATGGTACAATTTCGACGATATGCTCGCTTATATTGAAGGTTTGGACGAAAGTTCGCAGTTGCTGGAAATACCCGAAGTAAAAGATTTTATCGATTACGTCAGGACGAATTGCGTTTACTTCACGTTCAAATACGATGATTCCGATTTGTTAAAGGTAATCGGCGGAAACGATAAAGAAATATCGAAAGTCGTAGAAAAACTATCCGCCTACAAAGCGACGCAACCGGAAGAAAGCGAGAAGGAAAAAGAAACGGAAGAAGAGCCGACCGAAGAGCAATAATTGCTTTCCGAAGTAATATTTAGTGGCTTTTTGAGTTGAAAAAAAATTAAAATCGGTATATACTAAGATAAAACAATTTGGAGGACGAAACGTATGTTGACAAAAGATATGTTATTGATAGACGCATTCCGTACGGAAGGCGCAAACGTAGACGCTATGGCGGAAGTTCTTGCCGATTTCGGTATGCATTGTCTCGGATGCGCGCTAAGCCACGGTGAAACGATCGCAGAGGCTGCGGTAGTTCACGGTGTAGACCCCGAACAAATGCTTAACGCTTTGAACGAAGCGGCGAAGAAACCGATTGCGTAAAAAGTTTTTTTAAGATTGAAGGCGGACGAATGCGTCCGCCTTTTTCTTTTGTAGACGGCAGTCGTTATGCGAGTTTTTGAGCGACGATATAAGCGTTGCTGACGGTTACGGAATTGCCGGACGTATTGTAGAGCGACAAAGCGGTGGGCGCGGTTGCGGTGTAGATGAGAGAACCGTTTGCCGAAGCAGGGAGCGCGGTCGTTCCGTTCGAACCAACCGCCTGACCGGAAATCGGAGAACCGTTTGCGTATAATTGAACGGTAACGGATGAAGCCGTTCCTTCGGACGAATTTGCGGTCGCACCGAAATTTATTAAATACGTTCCGACAGGAAGGTTGAGAGCGTTGTTTGCAACGTTAAGCGTAGTATTCGGCGTGCCTGCGCCTGCGGTCAGGGGAATAGCGGTAAGGTTGGCGACGGCGCCTGCGGTTCCTACGGCGTACAATGCGTTGTTGGTATAAGCCGGCGTTACGGGCACGATAGGGCGAACGATTACGTTGTTGTTCGGAATGACGTTGCTTTGGAAACAAACTCTGTTGCATTGACGATAGCAGCAGTTTCCTGTATTAGTAAAACAGCACATTTTTATAAATCTCCTTTAAGTGTTATGTAGGACGGAGATTTTCTTCTTCACTACATTTTATTCGAATTAACTATCAAATTGTGTTAATCGTTCTTTTATTTATACGAAAAGGCTTGCTTAAAAAAAATTTTTTTGAAATAAAAAGAGAGAAAAAAAGAACAAAAGAAAAGCGTCCAAATGAATCGGACGTTTTTGGCGGCACGAGTGCAAGTCAGATTGAACTTTTTGTTGGTTATAATAAAATAATTTTAGCACTCAATTTAAAAATTTAGCGCATAAAACTCAATTTAAGGTTTTAGCTTTTATGTACGATTCATTGAGTCCGATCCCGATATTCTCGCACAATACGTCAACAGAATTTCGGAAAGACAGTATTCAAGACAAAAAACAATCGCTTTCTTCTGTGGAAAATTTAACAAACGAACTTTATCGCTTGCAGTACGTCAAAGACGAAACCGACGACGGGTAAACAAATCGAAGGGAAAACGGAAGAAATTATTTTTCCGTTTTTTTATTTTATTCTGTGAGAAAGCAAAAAAACCTTGTAAGTGAGTTTATTTATCTGTATAATATATAATTAAGAAACAATTTGTAATTAGGTACCCGCGATGCAAAACGAATTCATCTCGTATCTATATGAATATGTTAAGGAGTGAATATGAAAAAACGTATCTCTGCAATCTTTATTATTTTGCTTGCCCTGTTATTCGCGTTTACGCTACTTGCTTGTGCACAACAGGGTTCCGGCGGCGAAAACGGTGGCGAAACAGTCGAACCCGATAAACCGAACCGCATTAAACTCGACGCACCGACGGTTATGCTCGGGGAAGACGGAGTCGCTCGTTGGGAATACGTCGAATATGCGACCGAGTACTTAATGGAGTTTAACGGCGAAGAGCGCGGCGTAACGCAAGACAATAACGCTAATCTTGACTATGGCGATACTTTTCGGGTAAAAGCGATAGCGACCGAAAAATACGAAGGGGAAAGCGATTGGAGCAACAGCGTTACTCGCGAGGATAAGGCAGCCGAAACGCTTTTTCCGCCGCAACCGTATCTTGACGGAGAACGCGTACGTTGGGATAAAATCGACGGAGCAATCCGCTACGAAATCGAAGTAGACGGCAGTGTTTATACGCTCGGAGAAAACGTAACCGACTATTCCCTCGAAGTGAACCAAACCGCACGAATTCGTGCAATCGGCGACGGAAGGAGTTATTCGGATAGCGTTTGGTCTTATTCCGTCACGAGAAAAGGCGATGATAATCCCGACGTTCCGCAAGATAAATACCAAACGGTTACGGGAGAAACGCTGAAAAACGATATGTTCGTTGCCGGATTATACGGAGACGGAGATATTTCCGTAATCAAGAAAAACAAAGACGGAACGGCGATTAGCGTAGACGGCGAACCGCTCGAACTTTATCAAAGAGCAAACAGTCAAGGTACATATTACTATAAAAAAGGGAACGAATACGTCGTTTTCTGTGAAAACTGGGCGGAAAAGATTGATTACAACGACAGACAATACTACGTTGCTCAAAAAGCAGACAATTTAGCCGGCACCGGGTCGTGGTACAGAGAAAGCGATGTGGAAAGCGGAGAGCCGTTCTCCGTAAACAACGTCGGGAAGAGCAATAATTCCGAGTTTACTTTTCTCGATAAAACTTTTACTCTCTATCAACAGTCTGCCGAGAAAGGCGAAGACGGCAAAAAAGTAGCGAAACTTCTTGCCGAAGACAAAGACGGCAATTATTCGATTGCCACGCATAGCGTAGAATACAATGAATTTGAAATAGACGGAGAAGTTTATTGCAACGGCGTAAGAGAAGTTCCGTTTGAAGAAAAATATCGCGGCGATTACGTTACCGAAAGCGGGAAAGTAGACGTTGCGAGAGTAAAGAATAACTATATTGTGTTAAACGACGGGACTCTCGGCAGTTTCACTATAATGATAAAAGGGTACGTTTACGTCGTTATAGACAACAATTTCGTCAGAACGGTTTTCAACGAACAATATCTTATGCTCGGAGCCAAAACTTACAAAAAACCGACCAAAATCGCCGTCGAGAAAGACAGCGCGTATGAAGGTATGTACATATTTGACGATAAGAACTTTATCAAAGTGAGCAGCGACAAAGGTATTTTCGTAAACGGAACGCAAAAAGCGCAAATTATGACGTTATCGGAAAATGCCGACCTTTTTGCGGTGTTCGTCCGCGGAGAATATGAGGCATACGACAGATACGACTATGAAAGAATAACGCTCGATGAGAATTTTGTTCGCGGTGAAAGCACTTACTTCCGTGCGCAAAAAGTTTCTACGACAACCTATACGGGCGCATACAAAAAATCCGAGAATGAGTTTATCTCGGTGTCGTCCGTCGGCGATATGTCTTACGGCGGCGAAACATACGAAATTTTTACGGCAAACGGCTGTTTCTACGGAGTAAACGATAAAATTATCGCGCTTTCGCTTAGCGAAAACGAAGTTAGGATAAACGATAACGCGACGTATGCAAAAATTACGCTTACCAAAGTCGTTAAATCCGATTTGGAAAGCCAACTCCATGAAAAAAACGAGTGGAATTTCTATTGCATTACCGGCACGAACGACAACGACAAAGTATCGTTTATCTACTGGAGTTACAACGGAGGAGATGAACTGCGAATAAATGGCAACGTCGACAATGCAATTTATAAAGACGAAAGCGGAAAGATTGTAGCGACCCAATTTGACGGTGAAATTTATCCGTTCAGCATCGAAAAAGATACGAATAACGAAATCCTCATTAAAATGAACCAAAACCCGTATTATGCGATGAGGGAATTGGATGAACAGGAAAAAGAAAAAGTCACGGAACTTTTCCGCGACAAACGCTTCTATCAAATTCCAAGCGATAGTAGTTTTCATAGCGGAACAACGATACTTTTCGCTGAGAATAGCAAAGGCGAAGACCGAGGATTTTACAGCGATTCCGCGATACAGTTTTTAGGCGGAGAAAACGACAAAACCGCGCTTGAAAGAGATTACTTCATATTGTCAAAAGACGATGAATACAAAGGTCACGTATTAATGAGAGTCGGCGATTATTATTGCCTGACTAGATCAATGAACGATTGGCACGATGACTTGTTCTTCAAAGTAGACGAAAACGGAAACATTGACGGCGTCGGTAAAAATAACGACTATGGTATAGTAAAACCTCTTCGCTTTGAACAACAAATCGACAATGAGTATCTCGGAAAAGCCTATAACAAACCGTATGAAAGAATAGAATGGGTAGAAAGGGGCAACGAGTATTTTGAATTGAAAGCCAACGTATCGACCGCTTTCCGCGGCACCCCGAACCCGTACAACAGTACTATCAGTTACGTTTATTACGTGGAAAAAGACGGGAAAACGATATATCTTAGAAACAACTATGCGCCTATCGTTACCGAATACAAGTCGGAAGGGACCATAGGCGATTATAGGTATTTTCAAACTACGGGCGGCGACAAGCAATACTTCCTTCGTCAACTCGAATCCGCAGACGGCAGAGAATGGGATACGAACGATTATAACGATTATAACGTACAAAATAGCGGCACTATGTATTATCGCGCAAAACTTACAGAACTTCAACCGAAAGATCTCGAACAAGTAGCGCTAGTCGGACATTACTACAAAGCGTACCGCGAAACGCGTCTTGAAACGGACAACGGCGGACCTAACTACGTCTATATGGATTTAGCGATAAATTCTTTTGAGAAAAACGGTATTTCTCTTATTTGCGACAGTTCGATTGCCTACAACAGGAACAAGAGCAGATATACTTATTACGAACTCGTAGACGCATACTATTACGACGTCCTAAACGGCAGCATGCAATACCGTGCGGAGAGAATGATTGTTATGACGTTTAAGGATTCCTCCGTCGGCAAGGATAGTTACCGCACGTTTGAGTTCAAATTCAACAAAAAAGTGAATTATAACGATGAAATCGATAAAACGAGAATGTCATATAATCCGCTTGTAAGAGTTTCTAAGAAAAACTTAGCGGGCGGAGGCACGTATGAATGGTGGTCGTCGGAGTGGAAAGGAAGAAACCCGAGCAGCGATATTAACGAGTTCAAATATCGTAGCGGAGAGTTAAAACCCGTCGATGACTTTGACGTTCGTCTCGGAGTATACGGATATTTGTACGCAGACTATCAAAAATTAGGTAATTCCGATTTCCATGCAAAACTATCCGATTTGTACTCGATTATAAAAACTGCCGACGGTAAATACAAGTTCGTATTTAACGGTGTGAGCAATATTTATGCAGGGTACACGAATTATACGAACAATAAACACTCGTACGAACTCGCCTCGTACGACCTTTATACGGACGGGGATAAGTATTACTGGGGCAAGGTAAACAACTGTCTTAACGGCAAGGACCAATACGTTATTTACGGAGAACTATCGTTTGACGACAACGGGCTTACCTTAGTCGATTATTTCGGCGAAGACAGAGAAGAATATGATGAACACGGCATAAAACGTTACCCTGTAGACAAAACGACGCAACTTACCGTTCTTAAAGAAATCGCATTTGACGAAAATAAAATAAATTACGACAAACTGTATACGTACGGTATGACCGGAACAGATCCGGACAGAAACGAATACAAAACCGAAAAGGGCGTTATATTCACGTCGGCAAGCGAGGCGTTGACATTCGATTATAATTCCCGATACATTCCGACATATCCGGGGCATTACGATAATAAAGACGAAAAACGCGTTCATAAAGTCAAGTTCTACATTCACGGCGACGAACCCAATAGAGAAAGGCTGGTGTACGTCGTTTCCGTCGAAGAAAACGTCGTGGTGGCGAACGGGGTTCTTGCCACGGTGGATGCTGAAAGCGGAAAAATCACTCAATGGAAGTGGTACGGCACCGGATATACGCACGAGTATTCAAAAACGAACGTTCCAGTAAGAGAAAACGTTATGTATTTTAATCGATACGGCGCTGCCGATATCACGCTTCGTAAGGACGGAAAGGTGGATATGGACGCTCAATCTTTCGACGCAGAGTATTACGTAAGAAGTTATGAAGAAACCGTCGGTGAAAGTGCGACAGCGACGACGTATTACGACTATATCGTTTTAATCGGCGGCGAGCAGATAAGAATAGAAAAAGCGACGATAGACGGGGAGAACAACGTCGTTATACCCGAATTAAAGTATTACAAGAAAAACGGGAAAGAAGATTCTTATTTAAGAATTACGAAAATCGAGTTCTCCGACGTTATCGCAAGCGGAACGTATAAAGAAAAGAGTGAGCGTGAAAGAACGATAAAATTCGATACGGCGGCAAATACGGTAACCGTTAAGGACTTACAGGAAGAAGAAAAGAAATCGAGCGTAATTGCGGCGTATAAGTTTAACCTAAAGAGTGAAACGAAAGTTGACGGCGAAGTATCGACGACAGTATATTACGTAGATTTGCTTATCGAATTAAGCGACGGCAACGGTATTATCATAGTAGATAAGGCGATTATCGGCGAAAACGGCAAAATTACTTTGCCAGATAAAATAACGTACGAAGGCAGCACGCTTGAACTTGTTTCCGTCGCAGGGGAACAAAACGAATAGTAAAATAAAAGCAATCGGACGAGAAGCGAGAAGTATGTTCTCGCTTCTCGGTTATTCGGATATGCGATAAGCCGCGTCGCCCCACCCTACCCGCCCTATAAGGTGTGGGAAGCGGAATAGGCGAAAGGCTTGTGTCGATGAACGAACAAGAAAAACGCGAATAAATTTCGCGTTTTTCTTGTAACAGAGTGTTCCGATATTGAAATAATGCGCGATATTTGCTTTAATGATAAGCGGTAAGCGACGGTAACGACGCAAACGGCAGGAGAGGCGAAACGGTTTATTTCAGCGAAAGCGTAATTATATTCACGTCAAATCTCGGAGCATCGGAAGTGTCTTCGAACGGTTCAAACGAAGAAGTGGCTGAAGAGTTTATAAAAATCGTTAAAAACTATTTCGATAACGAAATCAAACGCCCCGAATTTTTAAGAATGATCGAGGACAGTAAGAAAAAGATTTTCGACTATGTTCTTGTTTACCAACTTGATCGCTTTGCCCGTAACCGTTACGACAGCGCGAATTACAAAGCAAAGTTAAAGAAAAACGGCGTGCGTGTTCTATCTGCAAAGGAAAACATAACGGAAGACGCAAGCGGAATTTTAATCGAGGGCGTGCTGGAAAGTATGGCGGAGTATTACTCCGCCGAACTTTCGCAAAAGGTAAAACGCGGAATACGGGAAAGCTACGAGAAAGGTTACTTTATCGGCGGATACGGACTATTCGGCTATGACATCGTGGACAAAAAATGGACGATAAACAGTTACGAAGCGGATATTGTCAGAGATGTTTTTACAAGATACAAATACGGCGAAAAGGCGAAAGAAATTATTGCAAGGCTTAGAACGGACAAGGCATTAAGACGAAAGCCGGTTCGTCGTTCAATATGAACAGTCTTGCAAGGATAATCCGCAACGAAAAATACATCGGGAAAGTAACTTCACACGGCACGGTTTACGCTAACGTCATACCGCCTATCGTGGACGAAGAACTTTTTTATGAATGCAACGTCATTATGGACAAGCATAAACATAAACCGCGCGACAGCAAGA
>CAJLYQ010000043.1 GCA_905210905.1 uncultured Christensenella sp.
TGTAAAGTAAAGAAAACGCTATGTATGGGCGGGCGGGCGGGATTTTTAACGAAACGACCCCTCAAAACGAGCGAAAACGGTATATTTCTATCCGCTTTCGGGAACAAACTATACGAACGAAAACCTTCCCCCGAAGAATAAGTATATAACGGGAAGAAAAATCGATACACGGAGGAAATTATGATTAAACGCGGCGAAATATACTATGCGGATTTAAGCCCCGTCGTAGGGAGTGAACAAGGCGGAATAAGACCCGTTCTCGTAATCCAGAACGACGTCGGCAACAAATATTCCCCCACGATTATCGCCGCCGCAATCACTTCGCAACTAAGTAAAGCGCGGCTCCCCACGCATATAGAACTCGACACCACCACGGGTTTGCCGCGCGACAGCGTAGTCCTTACCGAACAACTCCGCACGCTCGACAAACAGCGTCTGAAAGACAAAATAGGCGTTCTCGACAATCGCGCGATGACGAAAGTAAACAACGCCTTGATGATAAGTTTGGGATTCTTAAATTAGCAATACGGTAACTTTAACTCTACAATATCGAGCAAATTTCTTTCCAGTCGAAAACAACGTAATCGACGGGTAAATCCGTCGTAAGACGTTTAGGATTAAACCACATCGTCTTCATTCCGGCGTTTATTCCGCCTTTTACGTCGCTCGTAAGCGAATCACCTATACAAAGGGTGGCTTCTCTTTCCGCTCCGCATTCTTTAAGGCAATAGTCGTAGTAAAGCGCGTTGGGTTTTGCATATCCGATATCTTCGGATATAAACACGCCTTTTACCATATCTCCGAGTCCGCTGAGTTTAAGCCGACTTCTTTGGGTTTCGCCGTAACCGTTGGTCGTAATGAAAACGTCGTATTTTTTCGCAAGGTAACCGACGCCTTCTTTCGCGCCTTTGATCCAAGGCGCGTGTTCTCCCAGTCTTGCCTGATATTCTTCTTCCGCTTTTATGGGATCGCCGTTTATTCCGGTTGTTTCAAAAAACTCGTAAAATCTGTCGTAAATCAGTTTTTCTTTCACGGTTTCGCCGCGTTCGAGTTTTTTCCAGTGTTTAATATTGATTTCGTCGTAAAGTTTATAGTTTTCTTCGTTGAACGGATAGCCGAGTTTTCCAAACGTGGCTTTTATCGCCGCTTTTTGCGCGGCGTTGAAGTCAAAAACCGTATCGTCTGCGTCTAAAAACAACGTCTTAAACATTTTTACTCCCTGATTCTATTTTATTATCGAGTTTTTGCCGTCGTTCTTCAAATCATATTTTCCGGCAAAACGAGTTTATCGAATTCTTCGCCCGAAAGGTAACCGAGTTTTACGCAGGCTTCGCGCAGCGACGTTCCCGTTTCGTATGCGGTGGTCGCGACTTTTCCCGCTCTCTCGTGCCCTATGTAGTCGTTAAGCGCGGTAACGAGCATCAGACTTTGCGAAACGTAACGTTTCATTCTTCCTTCGTCCGCTTCTATTCCGTCTACGCATTTCGCGGCAAAACTGTTCATTCCGTCCGAAAGCAAACGCACGGATTGAAGAAAGTCGTATATTATTACCGGCATAAACGCGTTGAGTTCGAAGTTGCCCTGGCTTGCGGCAAAAGCGATTGCGGTATCGTTTGCCATTACCTGAACGGCTATCATCGTAAGCGCTTCGCATTGCGTGGGGTTCGTCTTTCCGGGCATTTGCGAACTTCCCGGCTCGTTAGCAGGTATCTTGATTTCCGCAAGTCCGCAACGCGGTCCGCTCGCGAGCATTCTCACGTCGTTTGCGATTTTCATAAGGTTGCACGCGAGCGAGCGGAGAGCGCCGTGCGTCGTGGCGAGTTCGTCCTTATTCGCAAGCGCGTGAAACTTGTTCGCCGTGCTGTAAAAACTGTTGTTGGTAAACGAGTTTATTATGTTGACAGCGGTTACCGCAAAGTTTTTCGGAGCGTTAAGCCCGGTTCCTACCGCCGTACCGCCGAGAGCAAGTCCTCTGAGCGCGCCCATACTTAGTTTTATCGCTTCGACGGGGCTTTCCACCGCTTCGCGCCAACCTGCTATTTCTTGCGAAAAAGCAATCGGCGTGGCGTCCTGCAAGTGCGTTCTGCCCACTTTGATTACGCCTTCGTATTTTTTTTCGAGCCGCTCGAAACTCTTAACCAACCGTTCCGCCGCAGGCAAAAGGTTGTTGTCGATGGCGAGGACCGCCGCGATGTGCATTGCCGTAGGAAAAACGTCGTTTGAACTTTGGCTTAAATTGACGTCGTCGTTGGGGTGAAGAAGTCTTCTTCCGAGTCTTTCGTTGGCGCGGTTTGCGATAACTTCGTTGACGTTCATATTCGTTTGCGTGCCGCTACCCGTTTGCCATACTTTAAGCGGAAAATGCGAATCGAGTTTGTTTTCTATTATCTCGTCGCAAACGTGCGAAATTTCGCCGGCTTTTTCCGCCGTCATTTTTTCCGGTCTAAGCGTTCTGTTGACGAACGCGCACGCTTTTTTTACGTACGCTATCGCCTTGATAAGGTCCATCGGAACGGACTCTTCGCCTATTTGAAAATTAGTCAGACTTCTTTGAGTTTGCGCTCCCCAAAGTGCGTCTTTGGGAACCATTATTTCCCCCATCGTATCTCTTTCATAGCGATATTCCATAAATAAACGTTCCTTTATTTCGTTAAATATTTTTCGATTGCTTCGGCTGCGGTTTTGCCTGCGCCCATTGCGCTGATAACGGTAGCGGCTCCGGTCACGGCGTCGCCGCCGGCGTACACGCCTTCTTTGCTCGTACGGTTGGTTTCTTCGTTTACGATTATGCCGCCGCGAGCGTTAAAATCGATTCCTTCCGACGTGTTTTTTATAAGCGGATTAGGGGTCGTGCCTATTGCGACGATAAAGCAATCCGCTTCGACGGTGATAAATTCTCCCGACGGGACGGGTCTTGCTCTTCCGCTTGCGTCCGGTTCTCCGAGGGTCATTTTTTCACATCTGATTTCTTTTACCCAACCGTTTTCGTCGCCGATTATTTCCACGGGGTTGGTTAACGTTTTGAACGCGATCCCTTCTTCTTTTGCGTGTTCGATTTCTTCCTTTCTCGCAGGGAGTTCTTTTTCTGTACGGCGATAAACTATCGTGACGTCCGCACCCAAACGTTTAGCCGAACGAGCCGAGTCCATAGCGACGTTGCCGCCGCCGACTATTACCGCTTTTTTCGGGCGAAGAACGGGAGTATGCGAGTTTTCTTCGTACGCTTTCATAAGGTTTATTCTCGTCAGAAACTCGTTGCTCGAATACACTCCGCAAAGGTTTTCTCCTTTTATTTTCATAAAGGACGGAAGTCCTGCGCCCGTTCCTAAAAACGTTGCGTCGAACTCGTCTGTCAGTTCCGCAAGCGTGAGCGTTTTGCCGATTACAACGTTCGTTTCTATCTTAACGCCGAGTTTCTTCAGTCCGTCGACTTCGATTTCGAGAATCTTTTTAGGCAAACGGAATTCGGGTATGCCGTATGCGAGAACGCCGCCTGCGGTATGCAACGCTTCATAAATCGTCACGTCGAAACCTTTTTTCGCAAGCACGCCTGCGCAAGTAAGTCCGGACGGACCGCTGCCGACTACGGCTACCTTTTTGCCGTTTTTTGCCGTTTTTACCGTTTCTTCGGCGTTTGCCGACGCGTTATGGTAATCCGCAACGAAGCGTTCGAGCCTGCCGATACCCACGGGTTCGCCTTTGATACCGCGCACGCATTTGCCTTCGCACTGTCTTTCCTGCGGACAAACTCTGCCGCAAATCGCAGGGAGCGCGTTGTCCGTCGTGATGACTTTGTAGGCGTCTTCGAATTTTCCTTCGGCAACCAAAGCGACGAATTCGGGAATTTTTACTCCGACGGGGCAACCGAGCGTACACGGACGGTTTTTACAGTTAAGACATCTTTTCGCCTCGTCGATTGCGTTTTCTATCGAGTAGCCGAGCGCGACTTCGTTAAAATTCGTCGCTCTGACGGCAGGGTCCTGACAGGGCATTTCGTTTTTCTTAAGCGACATATTAGGCATCGTTATTTTATCTCCCCGAAAAGTCTGCAAGCGTGTTCGTACTCCGCTTTTTCTTGCGCTTTATACGTTCTCGAACGAACGAGCGTTTCGTCGAAATCGACTAAGTGACCGTCGAACTCCGGGCCGTCGACGCAAGCAAATTTGGTTTCGCCCCCTACGGTAAGACGGCAACCGCCGCACATTCCCGTTCCGTCGATCATAATGGGGTTCATACTGACTACGGTTTTTATGCCGTAACGCTTGGTAAGCGCGGCGACGAATTTCATCATAATCAGCGGTCCGAAGACGTAAACGCAATCGTAGTTTTCTCCGCTTTCGACAAGTTTTTGCAACGCGTCGGTAACGAGTCCTTTTTCCCCTGCCGAGCCGTCGTCCGTCATAAGTTTGAACACGTCGCAGGTTTGTTCGAACTTCTCTCTGAGTATAACGAGAGAAACGTTTCTGAACCCGGCTATACCGTGTACGACCGCTCCGCTTTCGGCGAGTTTTTTTGCTACGGGATACGCTATCGCGCACCCTACTCCGCCGCCGATAACCGCAACTTTTTTATACCCTTCGGTTTCCGTCGGTTTACCGAGCGGACCGGCTACGTCGGGGATATAATCGCCTACGCCGAGTTGCGCGAGTTTATACGTAGTCGCGCCGACCGTTTGGAAAATAATATCGAGTGTTCCTTTTTCTCTGTCGTACCCTGCAATCGTGAGGGGTATTCTTTCTCCGTCTTTTTCCGCGCGCAAAATCACGAACTGCCCCGCTTCCGCTTTTCTCGCGATAAGCGGCGCGTCGATAACGATTTCCGTTACGGCGTCGTTAAGCGCGTTCTTCTTCAAAATCTTGTTCATTTTCTTAATCCCTTTTCGTCCGTCGCACGTCGCTAAGCGCACGCGAACGCATATGTATTTGTAAAATATTATAACTTTATTTATATGACGCTGTCAAACGAAACTCGGATTTTTATTCTTTTGCCGATTTTATTTTCATTCTTTTCTGCTTTTCGCTGCGGAAGAATCTTATCTGTATATACGAAAAAAGGTAACCGTAGTTGTTTATACGGTTACCCTATTTTTATTATTTTGTTAAGTCTTTTTATTTACTCTCGGTCATTGTAAGGTAGGTTTCGGGATTAATTATTTCGCCGTTTTCCGTCACCGAGAAGTGAACGTGTGCGCCGAGCGAGTATTCCGCGGTAGCGGTTACGCCCATCGTACCGATAATCGTGCCCTTGTTTACTTTTTGCCCTACCTTAACCGTCGGCTCGTTAAGCGACGAATAAATCGTAGATATTTTGTCGTTGTGTTTTATGGTTACGGTATGCCCGTTGAGTACGTCGTAGGTTACGCTCGTCACTTCGCCGTCGTAGCAGGACAGTACGTTGTCGCCGTCTTTTCCGCCGAAGTCGATACCGTTATGGACGGCGTAATGTTTAAGAGTGCTGTTCCATACGAGCGCGTCCATAGAATATTTTTGGATTACGTTGACGGTTTTTACCGGTGCGCCGAACACGATTGCGGTGGGTTTTTCTTCGGGTTTTTCTTCGGGTTTTTCACCGGGTTTGTCGTTCGGTTTATCGTCGTCGGGTTTAACCACGGGGTCGTCGTCGGGCTTTACCACGGGATCGTCGTTGGGTTTCAGCACGGGATTATCCGGATTGTTTACGTCGTTTTTGCCGCCGATTACGCCGTTGTTGATCAGTACGGTAACCGTCACCATTGCCGCTATCGCAAGCAGGCAAACCGCCATTATAATGTAATACACGTTCTTTTTGAAGAACTGTTTTGCTTTCTGTGATGATTGTTTCTTTTCCATATTTACCTCCGTTCGCTCATCATCGTTGTCGGTTAGATTATGAACGCTTTTTCTTCCGTTATACATAAAAAATAAAAATTTTTTTGCTCGTCGAACGTCGATTTTTTAAGGAATTATCATTTTTTCGTGTGCGCGCGCGTATGCTTAAACTAATGAAAAAGTTGCGCCTTTCGGCAAGAAACGTCGTTATTTTTCTCGTGCTTGTATTGCTCGTAATCTTTATTGCAGGCACGGAAACTTATCTTGGTTCGGTAAAAAACGGGCTTAATCTTTACGTCGTGGCGGTTCTTCCGTCGATGTTGCCTTTCTTTTTCTTTTCGAAACTTCTCACCGAACTCGACTTCGCTTCGGACGCCGGAAAAGTGCTTGCAAAGCCGCTTAATTTCCTTTACCGATCGCCGCCGCTCGGCGGTTACGTAATGATTATGAGTATGCTTTGCGGTTATCCGGTAGGGGCAAAACTCGTAGGAGAATTCTATCAAAGCGGACTTATCGACGAAAAACAAGCAAAAAAAATCTCGTCGTTTACTTCGACGAGCGGACCGCTTTTTATCGTGGGAACGGTGGGCGTAAGTATGTTCGGGAACAAATCTTACGGTTTTATTTTGCTTATTTCACACTATCTGGGAACGCTTATCAACGGTTTGTTTTATCGCGGAAAACGCACCGAAACCTTTTCCGCACCTACTCCGACCGTCAACGCTCCCGAAGACGTACTTAATAAAGTAATGTTAAATACGTTTCTCAGCGTGGGAATAGTCGGCGGATACATTACCGTTTTTAATCTTCTGCTCGACGTGACGAACAACGTCGGCTTGATACCGCTTATTGCGCGCCTTTTTACAAAAATCGGAATAAACTCGCAAATTTCGTCCGCTTTTCTCGGCGGTCTTATCGAAATGACCAAAGGGTCGCTAATGCTATCTCAATCGGGTTTTCCCGTAACGGTCACCCTTCCGCTGGCTTGTTTTCTCGTAACTTTCGGCGGAATGAGCGTCACTTTTCAAAGTCTGACTTTCTTGTCGAGCGCAAAAATATCGCCGTCGTTTTACCTGTTAACGAAACTTACGCAAGGCATAATCTCTTCTTTAGTCTGCCTTTTACTTTGTTTAATTTTATAAACAATCCGCAAAAACTTCACTAAATGGGGTGGGCGGGCGGGCAGACGCACTCGATTTTCCGCTCCTAATAAAAAAGCGGAACGTGTCATTCCGCTTCCTTGAAAGTCCGACTTACACGGACTAAGAGTTTGGTCGGCTATCTTATTTCCTTCCCACTCTCGTTATTGCGCTGTCAATACTTTTCTTTGCGTCGGTAATTGCGCCGTTTAATATTCCGTCCACTTCTTCAACGCGTTTTTTAATGTCGCTGAGCATTACGTTAAGGTTTTCCGCAAGGTCGTGTTCCATACGGTTTCTGCTGATCAACGCTTGTTGAATTATGCGATCTGCTTTGGCTCTCGCTTCTCTCGTGGCGATGTCTTCGTCGATAAGTTTTGCCTTGCTTTGTTCGGCAAATTCGATGATTTCCTGCGCTTTTTGCGTTGCTTCTTTAACTTTATCTTCGCCCGTTGCCACTTCGAGCGCGGCGCGAACTCTGTCCAAAAGTTTAAGTATCGCCGTGCCGTTGATGATTACTCCTCCGCCGATAAGCGGTTTTTTCCCTTCTTTTACTTCCGTTTCGATGTAACTAAGCAATAATTTGATGTCTTCTTCCATTTTTCTCTCCCTAACGTCTTCTCATAAGCCTTGCCACGTCTTCGCATACGAAACCGCTGACGTCTTCGTTATTGTCGAACGCTTCTTTTGCCTGCGTAGAACTTATTTCGCTCTCCGCTTTTACCGTTATCGTTTCTATTCCGCCGTGAGCGAAATTGTATTCCGCCATTTCCTTTTCGTACTTTTCGTCGGTTTCGTTTCTGTATCCGCGATAGATATATTGTATACCGTTTTCCTTACAATAGTCAACGGTCATTCCGTCGTAATAATCGATTTTTATCCGATTTTTGTACTCCGACAAACTAAGCGCAATCATTCTCTTCCTTGTTTCCACCGAATACCGCGCCTGCTTGTTCTCGTTAACCAAAATCACGACGTGGCAAAAATCAAACTTTTCGAGCGCTTTTTCCACGACGAATTTGTGACCGTAAGTAAACGGATCGAACGTCCCGGTTACGGCGCATTTCGTTTCGTCCCTGTACACGTCAAGGCTGACTTCGCCGTACGTCTTTTCGTTAATCAAAGCAAAATTCTTTCTTGCCTGCTTGTCGACGGTTTTTCTTTCCACCACGACGATACCGCCGTTTGCCAGCACGCCGCTTTTTTCGATTTCGCTAAGTGCCTTTTCGGGTATCCCTTTGCTGTACGGCGGGTCACATAAAACCACGTTTGCCTTAACTCCGCGCGTAGACAATCTTCTCAGACAATCTTCGAACGCGCCGCGTAAAATCTCGTACGAGTTCGGTTCTACGAAAGACGTGTTTTGTTTTATAAGTTCTATACTGCTTGCCGATCCGTCGCAAAAATAAACTTTTTTTGCTCCGCGGCTGAGCGCTTCAATTCCGAGTGCGCCCGTTCCTGCGAACAAATCTATTACTAAGGCGTCTTCGATTTCCGTTTGCAAAATTCCGAAAATCGCCTCTTTGACTTTATCGGTCGTGGGTCTGACTGTGTTCGTCAAAGGCGGCAAAATTCTTCTGCCCCTGTATTTTCCGCTGATTACTCGCATTTTTCCGCTCTGTTCCTGTTAATTAAGCATCCTGCTTCGATTATTTTTCTTTCTTCGTCGGTAACGGCGTCCATTTTAAGTTCTATTTCCGTTCCTTTGCCGTTTCTTACCACGGTCGCTTTGATTTTTCCGTCGTCGAAAATCTTGTCGACGTCTTTAATCGCGATAAGGTCGCCTTCTTCGAATCTGAACTCGCCGTCGTAAATAAAGGGTATCATTCCCCAGTTGATAAGGTTACTTCTGTATCTCTTCGTTGCGTATTCTTTCGCTATATTCGCCACGCCGCCGAGCACTCTTTGACAACTTGCCGCTTGTTCTCTCGCGCTGCCGTCGCCGGGTTTAACCGCATATATAACGCTGCCCGTTTCTATTTCGCCTTCAAGTCCGGCTATTTTTGCCGCTTCGACGAACTCATCTACGAATTCTTTTCCGTCTTCTGCGATTTTTTTCGCATTTTTAACGTAATCGGGGCGTTTTCTGCTGAGCGTAAACTCGGCAAGCCTGAGCGGATTACTTCTGTAAGAACTCGTTTCTCCCGACGGAATAAGTTCGTCGGTGGTGGTAACGGGGTCGAAAATAACCGCCGCCGTTTTCATTATAAGGTTGCGTTTAAGGCTCGGCATTTCCGGCCAGTCCGCAATGTTGGGTCCGTAACAAAGGGGCAAACTTTCGTCGCCTTTGCCGAAACAATCGGTAACTCTTTTTTGGTAAACTTCGTCGTCGTAAACGAACGGTTTCAGTTTGTTGTCGTACTCGATTTCCGTAGCCGCCGTCAAAAATCCGCCGTTTGCAGCGGTTGCCGCGATACTTCTCGCGTCCATAAGCGCGACGCAGGCAAGTTGCCCTTCGCCGGGTTTGCTGCCTTCCCTCGATTCGAAGTTGCGGGTGGTGTGACGAACGGAAAGTCCGTTGTTGGCAGGCACGTCGCCCGCGCCGAAACACGGTCCGCAAAACGCCGTTTTTACGTTTACGCCCGCTTGCAGAAATTTGGTTATTATCCCTTTTTTCGCAAGGTCGGTGTAAAGCGGTTGACTTCCGGGGTACACGCTCATCGATATTCTGCCGTCCACGCCGCCGTACTTCGTGAGAATTTCCGCCGCTTCGCAAAGGTTGTCGTACGTTCCGCCGGCGCAACCTGCGATTATCGCCTGATCGACGCGGATTTTTCCGTCGATTATTTTGTCGGTGAGTTTAAGTTCTCCTTTTTTAAGCAGTTTATTGCCGCTTTCTTCCACTTTTTTCAAGATTTCGTACGGGTTTTCTTTAAGTTCTCTTATCGTGTACGCGTTCGACGGATGGAAAGGCAATGCGATCATCGGTTCGATTTCCGCAAGATTGACTACCACGAGTCCGTCGTAACAACATTTTTCTTTGCGTTTTAACAAAGCAAAATCGTTCGCTCTTCCGCGTTCTTTAAGATATTTTTCTACCTTTTCGTCGGTTTCCCAAACAGAACTAAGACAGGTCGTTTCCGTAGTCATTACGTCTATGCCGTTTCTGTATTCGACGGAAAGATTTTTTATTCCGTTTCCGAAAAACTCCATTACTTTGTTTTTAACGAAACCGCACGCAAAAGTTTCTTTAATAATGGCGAGCGCGACGTCTTGCGGTCCGACGCCTTTTTTCGGTTTGCCTTTAAGTTCCACGCCGATAACCGCCGGGTACGTCACGTCGTAGGTTTTCGAAAGAAGTTGTTTGACGAGTTCTCCGCCGCCTTCGCCTATAGCCATCGTGCCGAGCGCGCCGTAACGGGTGTGCGAGTCGCTGCCGAGTATCATTTTGCCGCAACCTGCCATTCTTTCGCGCATATACGAGTGAATTACTCCCTGATGTGCGGGAACGTAGATTCCGCCGTATTTTTTAACCGCGGAATAACCGAAGTTGTGGTCGTCTTCGTTTATCGTTCCGCCGACGGCGCAAAGACTGTTGTGGCAGTTGGTTAAAACGTACGGAACGGGAAACTTTTTAAGTCCGCTCGCTTTTGCGGTCTGAATTATCCCGACGTAAGTTATGTCGTGGCTTGCCAGACAATCAAAAGAAATTTTCAGTCCGCCGCCTTTTATCGTGGGTTTCGCTTTATTGTGCGAATCGAGTATTCCGTACGAAATCGTACCCTTGTACCACTCTTCTCCGCCGCAAGATAAAGCGTATTTTTCGGAAACTCTTTTTCCGTTTTCGTAATAAACTTTTTTCGCTATCTTTTTTATCGCCATTTTCTTCTCCGTGTACGCGCTTTCTTTTCGTGCGTGCGCAACGCGCGTAAAAACTATTTTATTTATATTATCATATTTTTATATCCGTATGCAACTATTTTTACCGCAGGCAGCGGTCGATTTTAACGCTCGTTTTTTGTTTATATTGTGTGTCATAAACGATACAGTAAAGCATTTACAAAACGTGGTTTTCGCCGTATAATCAAGGCATAAAAAACAAGCGAGGAGTTAATAAAAAATGACCACGATATCGATTTGCGTAACGAAAAACAACGTTAACGGGCTTACGCCTTACATTAAAAGAAACGTTCGTAAAATAGTGGATTTTACGGAAAAAGAGCGGTTTTTTACGGTAACGGCGTTGTCCGACGGAGCGAAGAACGAGTTTATTTTCGACAAAAAAGATTTTCGCCTGATAAGCGACGTTTTCCGCACGATAACCGACATCGTACGCGTTGCGTAAAAACGGGTTTTCTAAAAACAAATTAGTTTTTAGAACCTAATTCGGATTTAATTTTAGAAGTGGATATTTCGGGCGTACGGGGAAGGTAAACGACTTGGCAGTAATCGGCAAGGTAGTCGAATTTACCTTTCCAGTCGTCGCCCATAACGAAAGTATCGATGCGGAATTCTTTGACGTCGGAGATCTTTTGCTCCCAGTTTTCTTCGGGAATTACCAGATCGACGCAACGCAATGCTTCGAGCATTTTCTTCCTTTCTTCGTACGAAAAGTAGCAGGTTTTATTCTTTTGCGCGTTAAAATCGTCGGTCGAAAGTCCGACTACCAAATAATCGCCGTAACTTTTCGCTCGTTGCAGAAGGTTAATATGACCGTAATGCAGAAGGTCGAACGTACCGTAAGTAATAACTTTTTTCATTTTATCGATTTCCTTTTTGCGCTTTCTAATTTTCTGTTTTTCGCTACTTTTTTATCGTTTTTGACTTATTTCGTCGATGAGTTCGGCCACTTTTTTCGCGCCCTGACCTTTTTCGTAAGAACCGGCGTCTTTCAGGTGATTTTCCACTGCCGTTTTGAACTCGTTTTCGTCGAAAGAAAGGATTTTTTCGACAAGTTGAGCGTTGTTTTTAGCGATCGGATACGGCCATTTTTCCACGGGATAGGCAAAATTTCTGTCGTGTTCGGCGTAATCGTCTATGTCCGGAACGTACGCAAAAATCGGTTTTCCCGTAAAAATCATATCCCACATTGCGCTCGAATAATCGCTTATCATAGCGTCGGCGGCGGCGGTTAGTTCGCTCATATCGGCGTAATTCGTCGCGTCGATGACGAAAGAATCGATATCTGGATTACCTTCGACAAAGCCGTGTCCGCGATAGAAAATTTTCCATTCGCCGCCGAAACGATTTTTCATAGTTTCCGCAATTAAGGCAAAGTTAAATCCGTGCGTATCCGACGCAAGTCCTATT
This sequence comes from uncultured Christensenella sp., assembly GCA_905210905.1. GTDB lineage: Bacteria > Bacillota > Clostridia > Christensenellales > DTU072 > CAG-1782. The sequence continues at coordinate 12,197 of CAJLYQ010000043.1, forward strand.
CTGAACGTGGGCGCGTAGATAAGGATTTTTTCTCCGTTTATTCCGTAGAACCTTCCGACCTTTTCTTTCGCCGCTTTTTTCTCTGCTTCGTCGAACAAAACGGAGTTACGCGGAAGTCCCCATGGCATAAAAACCTTTTCGTCGAACTTGAAAGATTTTGCCGTATTTTCGGTAAAAAATCTGCTTCCGGAAATGAAATAATCGGGTTGCGGATTGCGCATTGCGAACTTTTTCAGCGCAACCGAAGATTGATCCGCGAGGTAGTCGTAACCTATATGTTTATAGTTTATTCCGCCGTGCCAGGTATTGATATAAATCTGACCTTTTCGCTTAGGTAAATACGACGGAATACTATCGTTGTAAACAACGAATTTTGACGAAATTTGCGTGAAAGCGTACGAAAGCGTATTCATCTTTTTTACGTTTATACCGCACTCTCTTATCTCGTCGCAAGTTTCGGGATAATCGCTTATCCATATGATTTCGTAATTGTTGCCGTGCTGCTTTTTTATCTCTTTCGCGACGTATTTAACGTTGCAGGCAAAGCCTTTTCTTTTCGTCGCGATGATCGTAATTTTATCGTTTTTAAGCGGAAGAAACAGCGCGCCGATAACGGCGAACGCAACGCGCGAAAGTTTATGGATAAGTAATTTGACGTATTTAAGCAGGTTTTTCATTTATTCTCTATTCTCGTTTTCGTTTATACCTAAATACTCGTTCCAGAACCCTAAATCGGTAATTTCACGGTATCTTGTTTTGTATTCGTTTTTCGCTTTTTCAAACGATGCGTTTATTTTTTTCAAAAGCGTAAGCAATAGTTTTACGCAAAGAAACGCTTCCTTGTAGTTTCTTTTCGTCGCGTATCCTTTGCCGTTTTTATCGTCGTAGTTTATCGCTTCTTTTACTCCGAAAAACGCCTTGTAGGACGGTCTGACCGCAGGCACGGTGATTATCTTTTTCGACGGAATAATCCAACCGTTAAAGGTAAGAACTGCTGCGATTTTTTTCTTAATTCCCCATTTTTTAAGTTTTTCGTATTCGTCGAAACTTTCAATATTGTGGAGATTTACGCTTTGAGCGTTATAATTCATTATTTCGGCATTGAGTGCGGTCGGATCGGTATTTTTCAACCATTCGATACCGCGTAAAAAGTCTTCCGTACCCTTAATCGCCGCTTTCGCTTCGTTGTATCTGAATGTCAGTATGACGCGCAAAGTTTCTTTTATCATACGTTTTTTCAACGTTTTTTTCTTAAACGTTTTTTTGTGTATGCTTTCCATAATACACTGATTGCGGTTGTAGTAATATTCGAGAAAAGCCGGGCGTTTCGTTTCGAAAGGTTCGTGCCAGACGAATATGCCGTTCAGCGTCATAAAGTGCTTGCCGTTTCTTAATCCGTACTCGATATCGTCGCGTTTTATGAACAACGGCAAAGGCAAATTGTCGTTTGTCGGCACGGTAATCGGCATTGCGCAAAACCACCAGGAAAGGTAGTTTATCTCCTCTTCTTTTTCGTTTCCGAGCAGATTTTTTTCCTCGCCGAGATTCACGTTATGCCCTATAGGAACGACTTTCCCGTCTGAACAGTTCCACCTGTCCGCGCGCTCGTTTTGTATATAAACGTCGTCCGTCCGCAGCATCGCTCCGCCGATAAAAACGTCGTTATATTCGGGTTTTATATACGACAAAATCGCAAAAACGCGTAAAAAACTCTCCGCTTCGAAAATCACGTCGTCGTCGCAAAGTACGATATGCGTAAAACCTTGATTTTCCAACTTTTTCGCCTCGATTATTCCACGCGTAAAACCGCCTGCGCCGCCTGCGTTTTTGTTCGGATAAATCGCTATTTTATCCGACGTAGGAGTATCCGTCAGCGTTTGACCGTTGTCCGCAACGATTACGCGGAATTTTTCGTAAAGAGAGCAATCGGGATTATCGATAATTTTTTCTTTCAGCGTTTTCAGGTTGTTTTTTACGAATTCTTCCCTTTTATAAGTGCAAATAACGGTGCAAATTTTGACGTCGCCCGTACAAGGTTTTTCGGTAAAAAACTCCGCTCCGTAAAATTCTCCGTCCGTTTTCGCCGTTAAAGAAAAATAGCATATTCCGTCGCTTTTCGGTATAAAAACGGTGGTTTCGTCGGTAAACTCGGCACTGTGAAAACATAATTCCGCTTGTTCGTTTTTATCGTCGAAATAACGGCGGAATACCGAAATAAAGAAAGTTCCTTTGGCTTTAACTTTAAGAAATAAGTCGCCGACAAGGGTATATTTTTTCCATTTGTCCAAAGAAAAAACGGCTGTGTACGTATCGAATGAACACATTCCGCCTGCGGCGAAAACGAGTTTTTCTCCGTCAAACCGAACGTTTTCATCCGCTCTGAAATATAATTTTTCAGCTTTTTTCGCTAAATCGCAAGGAAAAACCGTTTTTTGTAAAACCATAAAGTCGTTTTGCTCCGTTTCGATATGAAAATTTTCTTTTTGGATTATACCATTTTTCCTTAAGCGTGTCAATGCGAACTTACTTTGCGGGCGGGTGGGCGGGCAGGCAATACTCCGAAATGCATATTGATTTTTCCGTCGGCTTGTGGTACAATTTTTATCGGACGAAATAATCGGCTTCCGATTTAATATAATTTTGTAGGAGTGCCATGCTTAATACTTATAATCCTGTTTTTAACCGCGCCTACGACGACATGATCCGAAAACTCGAACTTTGCGGCGTCGTTCCGCTAGTCATCATCGAAGATCAGGCAAACGCTTTACCCCTTGCCGGCGCGCTTCTCGGTGCGGATTTGCGTGTTGCGGAAATCACTTTCCGTACCCCTTGCGCGGCTGACGTAATCCGCGTCATTTCCACACGTTGTCCCAACCTTATCGTCGGCGCAGGTACGGTACTCGATTGCAAACAGGTTCAGGACGCCTACAACGCCGGAGCAAAATACATAGTCACCCCTGCGTTTAACCCTGCCGTAGTCGACAGGTGTATAGAACTCGGAATTCCTGTTTTCCCCGGTTGCAGCAACGCAAGCGATATCGATCAGGCGTACTCGCGCGGTTTGAGAGTAGTTAAGTTCTTCCCGTCCGAACAACTCGGCGGAATTAAAATGTTGAAAGCGTTGAGCGGTCCGTATCCTTTTATGAAATTCATTCCGACCGGCGGTATCGGACTCGACAATCTCGCCTCTTATCTCTCGTTTTCCAAAGTCCTTTGCTGCGCAGGAACGTTCATCGCGAGCAGCGAAAGTCTGAACAACTCATCCTTCGCGGAAATAACACGCACAGCACACGCCGCAGTCGAAGAAGTGCTTTCGCTTAAACTCGACCACGTCGCGATAAACACCGACGCCGGCGGAGAAACCGACATTCTGAAAGGTTTTTCCCGCTTTGCAGGCAAAATTTACGATCCGAACGAAAATCCCGTTTTCGGCGTGGAAGCGGTTAAAAACTCCGGGCGCAACGCCGTCGGCGCAATCGTTTATTCGTCGCCGAACCTTGAACGGTGCGTTTATTACTTAAAAAACCGCGGTTTTTGCGTAGACGAAAGCGCGTCCGTCAAAGACGGTAGCCGCCTTACCGAAATTTATCTCACCACAAAATTCGGGGGATTTGAAATAAAAATCATTCGCAGATAACGAAAAAACGGCTCATTTGAGCCGTTTTTAATTCTTTTTTATTCTATAACAGGTTTCGTAAATTCTTGCGGTGACTTCTTCCGTTTCTTTTACGGAAAGCGGCGAAGAACTCATAATCAAAAGCGGAACGCCGTCGCCGCCGTGGTAGGACGGTTGTTCGTAATCGTTTTTTTCGTTAAGCACGAAACCTCCGCGCTCGTAGAAAGCGATTCTCTTTACCGCGTAGTCGTACGTCGGTTTTTCCACTTCGAGCACGACGGGAACGCCGAAATTTTTTATTTCCCGTAAAAACTCCGTGCCCCTGCCTTTGCCGCGTTGTTCTTCGTTTATCGCAAGGTGCTCTAAAAAAAGAAAATCGTCGAAAAGCCAGTACGCCGCCACGCCGACGGTTTCTTCGTCGGATACGAGTCGGCAAAAGCGAAAGTTTTCTTTATCGAACAGTTTTTTTTCGTCGTCTTTATCTCTCCGCTCTTCATACGGAAAAGCGCGTTCTATCCTATTATAAATATCGTCGAATTCTTCGAGCGAAACGGCTGTTAGTTCCATTTTTTCTCCTTTTTTAGACGATACCACATTTCTTTCTTTCCGTCAAACTAACGTTGACATAGTTCGTATTTTTTGTTAAACTTAACGGGAATTAAAGTTTGAAGGCAAAGTATGAACAAGTTTTTCGGTCATCTAAGAACGGTCCTGCATCACAAAAAGTTGGTTTTCATTCATTCGGTGAAAGCCGGCATATCTTTGCGCGGTTTTTTTCACGATACGAGCAAATTTTCTCCCACCGAGTTTATTAACGGCGTAAAGTATTTTACGGACGGACACCATTCGCCGACCGTTGAAGAACGTCTGAAAAAGGGTTATTCCGCGGCGTGGTTGCACCACAAGGGCAGAAACAAACACCATTTCGAGTACTGGACGGAACTTAACTGGCACGGAAACGTGTTCAAAGCCTACGAAATGCCACTTAAATACGTCAAAGAGATGTTTTGCGACAGGCTCGCCGCCACGAAAACCTACCTTAAAGAGCGTTATACCGATTTTGCTCCGCTCGAATACTATCTCGCACGCGACGAACAGCGTCTTCTTCACGAAAAAACCGCCTCGATTTTAGGCAATGCGCTTATCATTCTTGCGCAAAGCGGCGAAAAAGCGGCTTTTGATTATTTGAAAAAACTTAAATAAATCGCAAAAAAATAACTTTTACAAAATCATTTTTGCTCGAAGTTTTGCGTGTTCCGGAACGTATTTCGACATATACGCGTAAAACTCCGCTCCGTGATCGTGGTACAGGATATGTCCGAGTTCGTGCACGATTACCATATCGATACATTCCGTCGGTTGCGACGCAAGGTTGACGGAAAAATTTATTTCTTTTTTGTCGAAACGACAATTTCCCCACGCCGAGTACATTCTGTTAATTTTCCAGCACGCGCACTTAATTCCGACAAGATTTTCCGCCTTAGGAACACGTTCTTTCAGTTTTTCGAACAGTCTTCTTTCGTAAAACTCTTCCACGGTGCGCCTTGCGTGGTACCCTATCCTGCCGTTGACAACACCTAAGTACACTCTGCCGTTTAACATTGCGATAGAACACCTGTCGGCGTCGTAAACGGTAAGCGGCAGTTTCTCTCCGAAAAGTTTAATAAATCCGCCGTCCCTCAGGTCGTTAAGCCTTTCGCAGGAAAAACCGTCGGCGACAATCTCTTTCGCTTTACTCATTATCGCCGCGTCGCTTACAAAACTCGGCGCGTTTAACGTGACCGCATTTTCGGGAAGTAAAAGCCTGTACCGATACGCATTGCCGTCCGTTCTGCGAAGCCTTACTTCCACTCCCCCTATCTCGAACCTTTCCATTTTTTCGTCTTCTTTTTATTATTCCGCTT
>CAJLYQ010000044.1 GCA_905210905.1 uncultured Christensenella sp.
GGCGGGCGGGTGGGGCGGAAAAAACCGGTTGCTCGGAAATAACGGCAACGGGTTCAAGCAAATTTCTTTTTTCCCTGTCGCTTATCTCTTTTCCGCCGCTTGCCACAATCCCTTTTTCGTCGTACACAACGCACCCTACGCCGTCGCCTTGCCCGACTGTAATATTGAGTTCCGCTTCCGTCCGTTTACCCGTTAAAATCACGATCTGACTTTCGCCGCCGATTTTAACATACGCTTTCATTCCCGCAACGAAACTCTCACCGACGATTTTTACTCCGCCGTCGTTACCGACCCTCACCACCGTAAGATACCCTTTCGGCTTGCCGTCGCTTAATACAAAAGTCTTTTTTATCAAACTCATTTCCATCCCTTTTTGAATAATTTTATGCTTTTTTCTCCTTTGATATGAATAAAACGCCGCACGATAAGGGAAAACTTTACTTATGAAAACTCTTTTTATCGTAGGCGGTTCTTCCGGAATAGGATACGAAACTTGCTCGCTCTTTCTTAAATCCGGCTATAGGGTAATAAACGTTTCTCGTACCCCGTGTTCTCTCGAAGGGGTGGAAAATCATCTTTGCGACGTCACGGTACGGGAAAAACTCGACGAAATTCTGCGTTTCGTCGCTAAAGAACACATTGACTGTTTCGTTTACTCGGCAGGTTTTTCAATGGCAAGTCCGCTCGAATATGCACTCGAAGGCGATTACCGATACCTTTTCGAAGTCAATTTTTTTGCGTATCTTCACTGTCTGCAAACTCTTATCCCCGTACTTCGTCGGTCAAACGGCGTTGCGGTGTCGGTAAGCAGTCTTGCCGCCGTCGCTCCCATACCGTTCGACTGCTATTACTCCGCCTCGAAAGCGGCGTTGAACACCCTTGCCGAAGCCCTGAGTTTCGAACTCGAACAAGACGGAATACGCGTTTTTTCCGTAATGCCCGGCGGTACGAAAACCGACTTTACGAAGAAAAGAAAAGTTTATCCGCCTGCTTCTATTGACGGATATTCACACAGAATGTCGCTTGCTACGGAAAAACTCGCAAAAACCGAACAAAACGGTTCTTCTCCGAAAAAAGTAGCGAAAACGATTTTTCTTACCTGTACCGAGCAACCTGCCGTTCCCGTTCTTTCCGCTCCCATTTCTTCAAAGTTTATTCGGTTTTTCGCAAAAATTATGCCTTTACGGCTAAAACAAACTTTAATAAAGTGTCTTTTCTTTATGGAAGAAAACGACGGCGTATAAGAAAAAACCGTTCTTTCGAACGGTTTTTCTTAGTTAAGTAACTTTATCTCTTAGTTGCCTGCGACGTCCATCGCCATTACGATTTCGTCGTAGTCCGCTACGAGCAGATAGTATGTCTGATCGCCGACGACGTAGGTCTGACTGCCGTAGTCTTTTACGTTCGCGTCCGAACCGTCCGCTTTCGTTCTCTTAACGGCGGTTTCGCCGATCTGTTGCAAGGATTCATACTTCCAACTACTGATTTCGCCGTCGCCGAAGTTAATCGAAGGACTGATCATAACTTCGGTTTCGCACACTACGGTAACTCCTCTCGTGTTTTTGAAGGTTATCTTCGGTTTGTCGCCGATTTCGTAAATGTACTTCTCGCAAGCGTTCCAGGCTTGGTTCCAGGCGGTCACGTATGCGTTCTTCGTCGTCTTGGCTTCGTCTCTGCCTACGTAGATACGCAGTCTGTAGTTTCCGGTAAGATCGAACGTGTTGCCGGTGATGGTCGGAGCGGTCGTTCTTCTGATTTCTACCTTTGCAAGGTTCTTGCAGTTAGCAAACGCTTCGCTGCCGAGAGAAGCAAGGTTGTATCCGAAACTGATACCCCACATTCCCTGACAACCGTAGAACGCTTTCGCGCCGACTTTGATAAGGCTGTTGGGCATTTCCATAGTGATAAGGCTTGCGCCGAGTCTGCCTTTTTCCGTGTTGTAATCTTCGGGAATGGTGATCATACTGCCGAGTTTTACACATTCGCTGAACGCGGACGCTTCGATCTGTTTAAGTTTGCTGCTCGCTCCGAAGTTTACTCTTACGAGAGAAGAACATTTTTCAAACGTGCTTTCTTTAATTACCGTAATTCCGTCCGGAATCTTGATTTCGGTAAGGTTGGTCGCTCCGAGGAACGCTCTCTCGCCGAGTTCGATAAGTTGTCCCGGTTTGGTTTCGTCGATTACGCCGGTCGCTTCGTCGTATGCGTCGAAACTTACGGTTACGAGCGATTTACAAGCGTTAAACGCGCCTTCTCCGATAGATTTAAGGTTGTACGGAAGTCTGAGCGTCTTGAGCGATTCCGCACGGGCAAACGCGTTGTTGCCGATCGTGGCAAGGTTGCTTCCCACGGTGTCTATCTTGACTTCTTCGAGCGAAGTGCAGTTCCAGAACGCTCCGTCGCCGATGCTTACCACACCGTTGGGGATAGTAACCGATTTCAGGTTTACGCAGTTATAGAACGCATTGTCGCCGATACTTCTTACGCTGTCCGGAATAACGACGTTGACTACTCTCGATCCTCTGAACGCGCCCGAAGAAATCGCTATCGTATCGGGTTTGATTACGGGATTTTCGGTAGCGGACTCCCACTTAACGAGTATCTTGCCGACGTAAAGTCCGTCGCTCGTGTTGTTGTCTTTATAGAACGTGGTGTTATCGAACACGCCGCTCGCTACTTTTTCGAGTTTGGAATACGATTCCGCTCCGCTTATCGCGGTGAAGTCGATACCGTTAAACGCGTCTCCGCAGATCATATAAACGTTGTTCGGGAGCGACAGGCTGTCCGCGTGAATACGGTTCGTCGAAGTCGCTTCGTAATATACGTTGCCGGCGATGACGGTAATTTCAATGCCGTTTACCGAGTTGGGCAAAGCGAGCGCGTTGTAGTTAAGTATACGGGTTTCGTACCCGACGAGAACGTTTGCGATAGCGTAGAAGTCGCCGTAAAGTCCGTTTGCTTCTTTCAGACCGTTGATTTCAACGTATTCCGCGCTTACTACGGGGCTGCCCGCTTTCGCTTGCATAATCGGCGCGGACTCGTTTATCGAATCTTTCGTCACGTCGGTAAGGTTAATCGACTTAGGTATTCTGAGTCTTTCGAGGTAACTACCGAACGCGTCCGTACCGATTGCGGTAAGGGTGGACGGAATTCTGACCGTCTTGAATCCGCAGTTTATCATCGCGCCGTCGAGAATTTCGGTTACGCCTTCGGGTATAACGAACTCGAAGTCGAGCATCTCGTCTCCTTCATAACCCTTTTCTCTCGCCGCTATCGTCGCGCTTTCGAGATTGCCGATTACCGAGATAAGTCTTGTTCCGTACGCTTTGTCTGCCGCCGCGTCCGCAGAATACAACGCGTAAACGACGTATTCGTAGGTCTTTCCGTCGTATTGAGCGGTAAGAGTAACGGGTTCTACCTTGTAATCCGCCGTTTCCGAACCGGCAAGGTAAAGTTCTATGCTTTCGAGAGCGGTAAAGCGTCTGAATACGTTTTCGCTCATTCCGTTGAAGTTGGACGCGTTGGTGATGACGAGTTTCTTAATAGAATTATCGTCGGATTTCATACTGATTGCGGAAACTACCGCGCCGCCGATCTTGTTGGGGATATACAGCGTATCGTTTTCCACGCCTTCCGCAAAGGAGAATCCGCTTATCGCAACCGCTCCGGTTCCGGTAGAAACGGTTTCGAACGTCGCGCCGTTGTCGTCTTTCTTCGACGCGTCCTGAATTTCGTTTGCGTAATACTTAGCGTTTACTTTAAGGTCGCGCGTAACTACGTACGGATATTCGAGACGTTTTTCCGAAGAGTCGTCCGCTACTTCTACCCAGTACATAAACGTATAGGTGTTGTCGCCGTCGGTAATGTGCGGCGGTTCGGGCAAGTCGCCTTCAACGAGATATTCTTTTCTTATCGAATCGATCTTGTAGTTGTCGTTTGCCGGAATGATTTCGGGCAACGTTCCCGTGACGTAGAAGTTCCATTCGTACTGAACCCAGTTATCTCTGTAACCGAACTTCTCGCTTTCGACGTACTCAACGACTTCTTTCGTCGCATAGAATCTGATTCTCTTTTCGATCGACGTGGTGAATATCGTTTTGCCCGCTCCCGAATTCGCTATATTTTGCGCAAGAACTTCGATAGGCGCGATTTCCGCCTTTTCCGATTCCGCGGTACGTTCGTTTACGTCAAGGTTCCAGTTGACTTTGTAAAGATTGCTCGAAGCGTATTGCGCGGACGAGCCTTGTTTAAGCGTGTTAAACGCGTTTGCTCCGATAGAAACCAGCCCGGATCCGAGGTTGATTACGGTAAGGCTGTTAACTCCGTAGAACGCCGCCGAACCGATTTCCGTCACGCTGTCGGGGATCGTGTATCCGTCGTCGCTTATTCTTACGCCGTCTTCGTCCGTAACTTCGGTGCAAAGCGCGGTGTCCATAAACGCTTCGTCGCCGATTTTTTCCAGTCCGTCGGGAAGAACCGCCGTCTTAAGGTACATAAGATTAGCAAACGCTCTCGCTCCGATGATCTTAACGTTGCCGCCGAGTTGTATCGACGTGAGCGCGACGCAACCGACGAACGCGTATTCGCCTATTTCCGTTACGCTTTCGGGAAGTTCGATTTCGGTAACGTCCTTAACTCCGGCGTCGGCAAACGCTCTGTAAGCGATTACCGTAATTCCGTCCGGAACGACAACCGTCATCTTGCCGGTTTCCGTAAGTACGTTAAACGCGTTTTTGCCGACTACGTATTTTACGAGTACGCTGCCGAGCACGAGCGCGGTGTCTTCGTCTTTTTCTTCCGCCTTGTCCGCTTTGTACCAGAGCGTGTCTTCGAGTCCGGACGCAAACTTGCCGTTAAGCACGGTCAGTTCGCTGATTCCGTCCGCTTCGATTTCGGCGAGAAGCGCGCATTTCGCGATCGCGTTTACTCCGAGCGAAGTAATGCTTGCGGAAAGTTTTATCTTAGTAAGTTTTACGTTTTCGTAGAACGTTTCGTCTGCCAAAGCAGTAAGTTTGGTAGCCGACAAGTCAGCGTTTTCGAGTGCGGTACAACCGTAGAACACGCCCCTTGCCATACTTTCTACCGACGCCGGCAGAACGATAGAGATTATCTTGCTGTTCTTGAACGCGAATGCTCCGATGGTCTTCAGCGTGGACGTGCTGATATTGATCGCGGTGAGCGAAGTGTTAGCAAACGCTTCGTCTTCGATTGCCGTAATGCTTTCGGTAATCGTGATCGTGGTCGCTCCGGAAACGTTGTTGTATTTAAGGAAACGCGTTCCTAAAATAACCTTTTCGTTTTTGGTGTACCAGTCTGTTTTTTCAAACGCTTTCTTGCCTGCTTTTTCTACGCTCGAAAGATATTGTTCGGTGTTCGTCGCGCCGTATCTTACGGACGTAAGTCCGCTGAACGCAAACGCTTCGTCGCCGATAATAACGAGTTCTTTGTTAAGAATTATCGTCTTTAACGTGGCGTTGCCTTTGAATATGCCGTCGGCAAGTTTAATCGTGCCTTCGGGTACGGTCACTTCTTCGTCTCTCGAAGACGCCACGGAGATCGCTATTACGTTTCTGTCGGCAGGCACTTTCGCATAAAGAACGTTCTTGCCGGCTACGTAGGTGAATTTTTCCGTGTCCTGACTGTTTATCGCGAATATACCGTTAATCGTCGTTCCGCCGGACGTCGTTGCGCCGATGTTGAACTTGTAAACGCCGTTCTCGATAAGGTCCGCATCTGCGATAACGCCGGTTTGTGTCACGGTTTCGCTCGTGCCGTCCTTATAATATATGGTTATATATATATCGAAGGATTTGTCCGTCTTCATAAAGCCGAACGTTCTCGTCGTGGTGACTTCCGCGTTTCCGCTTCCGTCCACTTCCGCCGCGTCGGCAGTTCCGATAAATCTTATTGCGGTACGTCCTGCGATAACGAAACCGCTGCGCTCGCTTGCCGTAACGACCTGTTTTTGCCACCATTTGCTGCCGGCAAAAGCGTCCGCAGTAACCTGAGTAAGGTTGCTTCCTTCCATAAAGACGATCGCTTCTATATTTTCGCCCGTGAACACTCCGTCTTCGATATATTCGACCGACGCAGGTACGGTGACGTATTTCATTCCGCTGCCGAACGTTGCGCCTTCGCGGAAAGTGATCTTGTCGGTGTCGTAAACGCCTTTGAGTATCGCTTTGACTCTGTCGGGTACGATGAAGTCTTCGGGTACGCAGGTCGCAAACGCTCCGGCATAAAGAACGATTACGTCCGCTTCGCCGTTTTCGCCGTCGTCGAATACGCTCGGCACTTTAACTCTGTCGGCGTTGTTTCCGCTGTAATGCGTAATCGCATAACCGATAGAGCCGACTTCTTCGAATTCTTTAACCGCAACCACGCTGCCGTCGGATTCGCGTTTGATTTCGCATACGAGCGTGATTACGTCGCCTTTTTCCATATCGACTACGAGCGGAAACGTTACTCCGTCTACGATCGAGCCGTTATTCCTTATATATTTCCAGTTTGCGGTTTCTCCCGCGTTGAGTTTAACTTCGGGCGCGCTGCCTACGTAATAAACGTACTTAACGTCGGTAGACGCGGTGAGCGAGCCTTGTTTCTCGTTGTAGTACTTAGCGTAAAGTCTTCCGCCTTTGATTTGCGTAACGACTATCGGGAAAGTAACCGCGTTTCGTTCTTCTTTTTCGAAGAACCAACCTTCGAAGGTATAACCTGCGTAAGACGGCGCGACGAGGTCGCTTTCTCTTATGAACATCGTCGCCTGAAGTTCGCTCATCGCAAACCCGAGAGATTGTTCTGTATTTTCCGTCGTTTCAAAAGATATTATCGGGTAGTTGCCGGTAATTTGTTTGTTTTTAAGGAATTCGATTTCACTTACGTCGGTTTTATCGCTTACGAAGAACTGCGCTCCGTCTTCGAAGGATCTTGCGTCGCCTACTCCGACTACCGCGTCTTCGGTCAGCAATCCGCCGTTGTCGTAAGCGAGTTCGAACAACGCTTTGTTGCAGCCGGCAAACGCCGCTATTCCGATTTCGTAAACGGACGCTCCGAAACGGACGTAGATAAGCGCGCTGCACTGAGCGAACGCTTCCTGTCCTATTTTTTCAAGGGAAGAAGTGGTAAGCATCGCGTAAACGAGCGAAGTGCAGTTTCTGAACGCTCCGGCAGGAATCTCGCTGCCGATCATCTTTTCGAAGTCGAAGTTTGCAAGAGAAGTACATCCGTCGAACGCGTAAGACGCGCCGTTGTCGTCCTTTGCGAAATTGTTGATTACGCCGAGATCCGCCGTCGTGAGTTTTACGCAGTTTTCAAACGTTCTTGCAGGCAGGCTGTAATAAATCGTGCTGCCCACTCTGTTCGCGTTTACGTTGCCTTTAATCGCAACGGTTTCGAGTGCGGAGCAACCGGCAAACACGCCGGCGCTCATCTTCGATTCGTCGCTTGCGAAGTTAAGCGTGATTTCTTCGAGCGCGATACAGTTCATAAACGCTTCTTTGCCGACGAACGTAAGTCCTTCCGCTTTGAAGGAAGTAAGGTAGCGGCAATTAGCGAACGCTCTTTCGTAAACGGTCTTAACGGTCGAAGGCAGGCTTACTTCGGTGACGTCGCTTCCGGCAAAGAACCCTTCGGTAATTCCTTCCGCAAAATACTTGCCTGCGTCTTCCGCCGTAACCACGGTAATTCTGCTACCGTCGATAACCGCTTCGTCGTTGTATCCGATTACCTTTCCGCCGAGGAAAATAACGTTGTTTCTGTCATACCAACCGTTTCCTTTCAGGTCGGCGAGAACGGGTTTGTATCCGTCTTTCCAGCCTTTTACGCTGAACTCTTTAAGTGCGGTCGCACCGTCGAGAATGGACGAATTCCAACTTTCGAGCGTTGCTTCTATCGTGAGTTTTTCCAGTAAAGTATAGGACGCGAACGCTCCGTCCTTAACCGATTTTACGGTAAGTCCGCCGAGCGTAGCGGGAACTACGATTTCCGTCGCTTTTCTGTCGCCGGCTATTACTCTCGCTCCGTCGTATTCTTTTTCCGCAGGCGCTTCGCCTACGTAAGTCTTTTCCGTCTTTTCGTAGATAAGTCCGGTTTTTTCGTCGTAGCAAACGGTCGCTTTCGCCGCGTCGGTCACCACTATGGCGTCGCCAAACGCCGCGGTCGCCGCCGCAACGATTTTTTCGTCGATCGCTACGGAATAAACGGTGTTCGCCGTGCCGGATATGTCCGCTCTGTTTCCGAGCGCGGTCAGGTCGAGCAACGCGATTACCGAGTTCGCCAATTTGTCAGCGTCGAGTTTCAACGTCGCTTCGGCAGAACCGAACTCCGCTTTGTACGTTCCGGTTTTGTTCGCCGGGTAATATACGAGTTCGTACGCGTTTGCGTCGATTTTCTTATAAAGTACGTTTTCGTGAGCGTAATACGCATTGTTGCCTTCCGCTACGGTAACCGTCGCAAGGCTTTGCGCCGCCGCAAACACGCTTGCGTCTTCGATTATTTCGGTAACGAACTTACCGAAAGCAATCGTTTTTACGTTTACGCTTCCGCCGATTGCGTTGAAGTTAAAGGACGTGGCGGCTTCTTCCGCTTCCGTGCCTATCGACAGAGAAACGAGCGCGTCGTTGTCGGCAAACGCTTTTTCGCCGACGGTTTTCGCTTTGGGCAGGTTAATAACCGCCATCGCCGTGCCGGCAAACGCTCCGTCGCCTACGGTTTCTACTCCGCTAAGTCCGTTTATTTCGGTTATTCCCGTGTTAAGGAACGCGTTCTTGCCTACGGAAATCACGTTTTCGGTAAGGTTAATCGCCGCTATGCCTTTCGCTTCGGCAAAGGCTTTTTCTCCTATCGAAACGAGAACTTTTTTCGTAACCGAGCCGCTTTCCGTTTCCTCGGTATAGGTGGTATTGTCGAGAAGAACGTTTATCGTAACGTCTTCACCTTTGAAAGAAACAAACGCTTCGTCGCTTATTGCGGTAAGCGCTCTGAACGTAACGGTTTTTCCTAAGAAGTTAACGTTCGCGAACGCGCCCGCGCCGAGTTCGGTCAGCGCCGGCAATTCGAGATCGCCGAATATCGTCGCGCCTTTGAACGCGTTTGCTCCGATATATTCGATACCGCTCGGAACGTGGGTAACGAACAGGTTTGCCGTGCCGAACGCGTCCGCCGCTATTCTCTTAACGGGCAGAGCCGTTTCGTCGGTTTCGCCTTTATGATTATCGGGGATAAACACATTTACGTCCGCAGAACCGGTATAGCCTGCCGCTTCGTACGCTACGGTTTTGCCGTTTGCGTCGGCGATCGCTCTCCATTCGATGCCTTTGGTTTCCGCGGTCAGACCGACGGTGAACTTTATTCCGCTCGAAGAAAGCGTTTTTCCGCTGCCGGGACGAACGGTTTCGTCGCCTACCGTCAAATAACTTATTCCGTAAATATCGAGAGTGTCGTTGTCGAAAATTTCTTTTCTTACCGAACTGGAGTTGTCGGTAGCGACGCCCGTCACGGCGGTTCCGGCGGATTGTCCGTCGAGTTGTTTAAGATAAGCCGCTTTGTTTTGTTTGATTTGTTCAAAAAGTTCGTTTACGTACGCGTAAGTTACGGCGTCGCCCTGAGCGAACACGTCGGATACTCTGATCGTGAGTTTGTACGACTGCGTCGCGTCGTCGGGAGTTTTTCTTTCGATGAAATCGAACACGAACTCGACTTCCACGGTACGGGGCATATAGACGGGATAAACTATTACGTCGATACCGTAGTCTTTGCTTACCGTCCAACTTTCCGCGCTGAATTCACGGAAAAGGGACGCGTCCGTTCTGCTTTCCACTCTCCAACCTTTAAGGGTGTAGCCTGCCATCGTGGCGGCGCTGGAATCGGGGAAGGTCAGCACGCTGCCTATTCTCATCGTGGATTCGGAAGGATATTCTCTCGTCTTTTCGGCGTCGAGATAAATCTTGATCGCTACCGACGCGTCGCGTACTATGTACTTGAACTCGGTGTTGGCGCGGATTTTCGTGGACGCGGACGAAGAAGAAACGATTTCGAAACCGCGTTCCGCAATTTCTTTTTCCGCTTTCGTTTTCGTTGCGGAAACGTCCTGATCGTACTCCGAAATCGCGGTGAGATTGTCTAAAGTCGTATAATTATCGGGGGAGGATTCTTTCGCATATTTGAAAGTAACGATGAAGGTCTTTTTCGTAATCGACATCGCCACGGTCGTATCGCCGGTAACCGCAAAAGGAAGGGACGGCGACCAGGAATAACCTTCGACGTAGGGATACTTCGACAGGTCTACCTTCGGAGCGTCGCTCGCTTTAAGTTGCGCATTGGTGGGAAACTGTCCGCTCTTAAGCACTTTTCCGTCCGGGTCGACGAACTTAACCGTATAAGTCGTTTTGCTCGAACTGTACGATGCGAAAACGTTTATCGCGGCGGTAATCTTGGTAAGATCGACCGTTTTGCCGTCTTTGTCTACCCATCCGACGAACTGCATTCCGTCAAGCGCGGGAGCCGCCGGGGCTTCTACCGAGCCGCCCGTAACGGTGTACTTCGACGCAAGCACGGTGGTACCGGATTTGTCGTAGAAAACGACGTTGGCGATCGTCGCGCCGTCTTCGACCAAAACGATTTTGAGCGTCGTCGTAGCGCCTTTGAACGTGATCGTCAGATTCTTTTCACCGACGGTTTTCAACGCTTCCGTGCTTTCGGCGGAAAGCATATACTTGCC
Organism: uncultured Christensenella sp.; assembly: GCA_905210905.1. Taxonomy (GTDB): domain Bacteria; phylum Bacillota; class Clostridia; order Christensenellales; family DTU072; genus CAG-1782. Next base: position 10,718 of record CAJLYQ010000044.1, read on the forward strand.
GACGTTGACTTCGCCTTCGGTATCGTCGTCGTAAACGACCGACAGAACGATTGACGAAACGTCGAATTCGTTAAGAACGTAGTACCCTTTGACGGTGTCTTCTTTAACGGCGATCGTCTTAACGTTCTTTTTCGAACCGAAAAGGCTGCACGCGGTCAAAGCCGTTACCGAAATGGCGATTATCAGAGCCAGAACCAAAATTCTGACGACTCTGTTTCTAACCAAGCCCGTTTTTTTCATTTTTGCGAAACCTCCATATTTACGCATTTCGTTTGCCCGTAACGAGCGGCCGCTCGCTACGCCTGCCCGTATATACGCACGCGTGCGAGACGCACTTCGCCCATATATAAAAACAGTTATATATAATATAACATATGAAACCACGCTTGACAAGGGGTAAATTCGCACAAACTGCGGTTTCTTGAAAAAACTGCCCTGAAAAATTCTCGTTCGGCGAATCCCATAAAAAAAACGTACCGCCGGAAAGGGATACGTTTTTGCATTTTTTTTATTCGTCTTCTTCCAAAGTAAGTTTTTTCTTTTTGGGCAATCCGCGGTATCTTTTGCGAATTTTGAACTTTTCCGCAGGAAGAATTTTTTTAAGAAAAGAAGAAATTTGCTCACATACTTCAGGCTCGTAATTTTTCGCCCAAATGTAATAAAACACGGATACCTGCGCATAGATATAAATGCGCTTTTTACCGACAGAAATTTTTTCAATTCTGTCGTACGGGTGCGTTTCTATGAAAACAGGGTTCCCGTTATAGTCTATATTGGTTACCACAAGTGCGTCTTCGTTAAATTCAAGTTTTTGCTGAACGATGCCTTTTTTCTCCATATCGACCTTATAACCGCCACTTGACGTGAGTATAAAAAGCACGAGAGCAATCAAAATCAGCAATACGCTTATACCGAAAAGAATGAGTATAAAAGCATTGCCCATCGCAAAAAACAATACTAGCCCTGCAATCAATAAAACCGACAAAACGATAATTTCACGCAACCCGAAATATCGGCGCATATAGTACATACTGCACTTAAAATAATCGTCTTTGTTGGTATCGATAAAAATCGTCGGCCCGACCGACCGTTCTATGTCTTTTTCGTTTTCCATAGCACCATTATAACAAAATCATACTTTTTGTCAAGACCGCAAGCAACGCCAAGCGTTGCATCTCATTACGCAATAGGTATACTACTTGTATAAGCATATCGCACGACACAGGTTTATTGCGTTATCACCCCTCATCCGTCGGCAAAGCCGACACCTTCCCCCAAGGGGAAGGCTTTTTACGGTGATTGTAAGTTGCCCTTTCTCCCCGAAAGGGAATGCTGTGCCTATTCGTTTATATCCGAAATATACACCTTGTCACTCTTCACCCTATCGGGCGGGCGGGTGGGCGGACGCACTTTATTTTTCGTTCTAAACAATAAAAAGCGGGAATTCACTTCTCGCTTTTTGCCCTTATAGGGGGTCAGTGGGGGAATCTCCCCCACGAACTACCGATTCAAGCGGAATGTGTCATTCCGCTTCCTTGGTAGTCCGACTCGTGCGTGATTAGATTTTGTCCGCACAAAGCGTAGCGACTGCCGCAAAATCCCGCACGACGTGTGGTCGGCTATTTTTATTCTAATTCCACCGCCCCCGTATACAGCGCGTAATAACTGCCTTTAAGGGCGAGAAGTTCTTCGTGGCTGCCGCGCTCTATTACCCTGCCTTTATCGAGCACCATAATCGTATCTGCGTTTCTGACCGTGCTAAGTCTGTGAGCGATAATAAAGACGGTTCTGCCCTTCATAAGTCTGTCCGTGCCTTCCTGCACGAGAAGTTCGGTTCTCGTATCTATAGACGAAGTGGCTTCGTCCATTATCATTACGGGCGCGTCCGCCACCGCCGCTCTTGCGATTGCGAGAAGTTGGCGTTGTCCTTGCGACAGGTTGGCTCCGTCGTTGGTAAGCATCGTGTTGTACCCTTCGGGCAATCTCGTAATAAAGTCGTGCGCGTTGGCGATTTTTGCCGCGGCATACACTTCTTCGTCGGTTGCGTCAAGTCTGCCGTAACGAATGTTTTCCATAATCGTACCGGTAAACAAACTCGTGTCCTGCAATACCATACCGAGCGAGCGGCGCAAATCCGCTTTCTTTATCTTGTTGATATTTATTCCGTCGTATCTTATCTTTCCGTCCGCTATATCGTAGAAACGGTTTATAAGGTTGGTTATCGTGGTTTTCCCTGCGCCCGTAGCGCCTACGAAAGCGTATTTTTCACCGGGTTTGGCGTGCAGCGAAACGTCGTGCAGAACGATTCTTTCGGGAACGTATCCGAAGTCCACTTCGCGCATTTCGATGTCACCTTTAAGCGGCGCATATGTAATCGTTCCGTCCGCCTGATGGGGGTGTTTCCACGCCCAAAGCCCCGTTCTTTCGGTCGTTTCGGTAAGTTCTCCGTTCTCGTCGTATTTTGCGTTCACGAGCGTGACGTAACCGTTGTCCTGTTCGGGTTGTTCGTCCATAAGCGCGAATATTCTCTGCGCTCCGGCAAGCGCCATAACCACGGCGTTGAGTTGCTGCGAAACCTGTCCTATCTGTATAGAGAATTGCCTGCCCATCGTAAGGAACCCTACCACGACGGGGATTATCGCCGACGCCGTTCTCGATACGCCGTTAAGTCCGACGTTTATTCCGCTGTAAACGATGATCAACGACCCGACGAACGCAAGACAAACGTACATTATGTTGCCCACGTTGCCTAATATAGGCATAAGCATATTTGCGTAAGTGTGTGCCTTTCTCGACGAATCGAAAAGTTCTTCGTTTACTTCATCGAACTGCTCTTCGATTTCGTGTTCGTGGTTAAACACCTTAATAACTTTCTGCCCGTGCATCGTTTCTTCCATAAACCCTTCGGCTTTTGCCGTGGTTTTTTGCTGAGCGATAAAGTATTTCGCGCTCCGTCCGCCGACGTTTTTCGTCACGAACAACATTACCACGGTAAACGCGATAACGATAAGCATCAGCCATAAACTGTAATAAACCATTATCACGAACACGACCGTAATCATAATGAGCGAGTTGAACACGGCGGGAATGGACTGACTGACCATTTCTCTTATCGCGTCGATATCGTTGGTGTAATAACTCATTATGTCGCCGTGCGTGTGCGTGTCGAAGTACTTGATCGGCAGGTTCTGCATACCGTTAAACATCTTCTTACGCATATCGTCCAAAAACTTTTGCGTAACTATTCCCATCGTGCGACTCTTGAGATACTGCGCGATTATTCCGAGAATATATATCAGCGCCATAACGGAAACGCCTATGGTAAGCGACTTGATTATCTCGTCCTTTACCTTGCCCGAATCGAGTAACGTACTCGTCATATTGATAATGTAAATGCTCGCTCCGCTCGTCGCTATCGCCGCAACGACCAAACATACCGCAACGAGTATAAGTTGCTTCTTGTTCGACGCGAACAGTTCTTTCATTATCCGTACGAACGTCGTCTTGGCGTCCGACATATTCATCATTTTCTTTTTCGGCATACCGCCTTTTTCTTTCTTCATTTTCTTCGCCTTTTCGGGAGTTTTCACCGCGTCCATTTTTACGCTTCCTCCTTAATCTGAGAATCGTACACTTCTTTGTAAATAACGCTCCGAGCCATAAGTTCTTCGTGCGTGCCGACGTCGCTTATCTTGCCGCCGTCCATTACGATTATTTTGTCCGCGTCCATTACCGACGCTATTCTCTGCGCTATTATTATTTTGGTTATATGAGGTATCTGTTCGCGGAACGCTCTGCGGATTTCCGCGTCCGTTCTCGTGTCTACCGCGCTCGTCGAATCGTCCAAAATAAGGATTTTGGGGTTCTTAAGTAACGCTCTTGCGATACACAAACGCTGTCTTTGACCACCGCTGACGTTCGTTCCGCCTTGCTCTATGTACGTGTCGTAGCCGTCGGGAAAACTTTCGATAAACCCGTCCGCGCACGCCAAAGTCGCCGCGTGTTTTATCTGCTCGTCGGTAGCGTTTTTATCCCCCCAACGCAGGTTTTCTTTTATCGTTCCGCTGAACAAAAGGTTCTTTTGCAGTACCATCGAAACAGCGTCGCGAAGCAAAGTTACGTCGTAATCCCGTACGTCTTTTCCGCCTACGAATACTTCCCCTTCGGTCGCGTCGTAAAGCCTGGGAATAAGTTGTACGAGGCTGGTTTTCGACGAACCCGTACCGCCGATAACGCCCACCGTTTCGCCGCTTTTTATCGTAAGGTTTATCCCCTCGAGCGCGTTGCGTTCCGCCTTGTCGGAATACTTAAAACTTACGTTGTCGAAAACGATACTGCCGTCGGATACGGTTTTTTCCGCGTTGTCGGGAGAAACGATCGTGCTTTTTTCTTCAAGCACTTCGTAAAGTCTTTTCGACGATTCCACCGCCATCGTGCACATAACGAATATCATCGAGAGCATCATAAGCGAAGAAAGCGTTTGCATCGAGTAAGTGATAAGACTGGTAAGTTCGCCTATCTGAATCTGATCGCCGAGCGGATGGATTTCCCCGATAATGATAAGTCCGCCGACGAAAATAACCGTGAGCATTACGACGTACATTACGCCCATCATAAGCGGATTCGACAAAGCGATTATCTTTTCCGCCTTGGTAAAATCATTTTTTATGTCTTCGCTCGCCGCGGCAAACTTCTTCTTTTCGTAGTCTTCTCTTACGTACGCCTTAACTACGCGCATCGCTTTGACGTTTTCTTGAACCGACTCGTTCATCTTGTCGTATTTTTTGAAAACTTTGTTAAAAATCGGTATAACTTTCGCAAAAATGAATATTCCGCCGAAAAGCATTACCAACATAAGTCCTAAACTTATAAGCGATATGCTCACGCTTATTTGGAAAGACATCACAAGGGATATTATCAGCATAAGCGGAGAACGTATGCCTACCCTTATAAGCATCATATACGCGTTTTGTACGTTGGTTATGTCCGTGGTAAGCCTTGTAACCAGTCCCGGCGCGCTGAACTTGTCAATGTTGGCAAAAGAAAACGTTTGTACGTTGTAGTAAACGTCTTTACGCAGGTTCTTCGCAAACCCGGCGCTTGCCGTAGCAACCGTTTTGCCCGCCATCGCTCCGCAGAACAAACTGAGAAACGCCAGCACGATCAGTATGACGCCCTGAAAAATTATGGAATTGAGCGCGCTCCCTTCCGCAAGCGTCATCATCGCCTCTTCTATATAATGTATAATACCCACACTCTGCGACGCCGCGCCGTCTATGCGCTGTATCGTGTTTATCATACTCGAAGTAAACAGCGGCAAAACGCACTCTATCAAAACTTCGAACACGATAAGTATCGGCGTGAGTATGCTCTCTTTCTTGTACTCTCTTACACACTTCGCCAGTCTTTTGATCACTTTCATCGTTCTCTATCCTTCTTCCTTATATATACTTTATTTGTTTTCACCCGAAAATAACAGTTTTCGTAAAAGATCGGCCATAGCCGCTTTCTCTTCTTCGCTAAGCACGACCGTCGCTTTCTCGTCAATAACCGAAAGCATCTCCTTTATACGACACGCCTTGTCTTCCCCCTTTTCCGTAAGCGTCAGAAAATACTCCCGCCCGTCGCACGGGTTAGACTTCTTCTCGATTAAACCGTTCTTTACCATATTGTTTATCAAACTCGTCACGGACGGCCCCTTGATCTTCATTATGGAACGAACGGATTTTAAGTTGACGTCCTTGCCCGAATTCTCTTTAAGAAACCCCAAAACTATCATCTGCGGAAAACTTATCCCCTCTCTCCGCAATATCTCTTCCTTAGCAAGAAACATCTTATGATTAACTTCGTGCAAAAGATACACTATAGAATCGTATCTCTCTTCCCCGTCCGTCATTCTCGCCTCCGTAAAAAAAATAATTAGGTATCTAACTTTTTTGCTTTCACTGTTATATCATATCGATTTTTTAATGTCAACCAAAAATTCACGGACGCGCGGATTAAGTCGCATTTTTTTCGATGATTTGTAATTCGTTTAAGGAAACGAAACCTCCTCGCCAATCTTTTAACGTCGAAAACCTTACAAAAAAAACACCCCCGAATGAAGGCGCGTGTAAATAAAAGCGTTATCGTTTGCAAAGCAAACGGAAATACCGTTATACGCTACGGCGAAAAACGCTTTCCTATCAAAACATTAAAATAGCAACCATTCTTTTTCTTCTCAGAATTACCGCCTTTTTAATCCCAAACGAAAACTTTTAATTGATAATATTTATCACTGCTTAACTCTACTCCACCTATTTTTCTCGGTAGTATGGACTCGATAGGCCACCAATAATGAGTTTCGCATTCTATCAAAACTACTTTTCCGATCGTTCCGTAATAGGTCAAATTAAACTCTTCCGGTTTTGCTTTTGCGCCCTTTTGTGTTTGATTTACTTCGTAAGCAAAACTTGCTTTAATCGCTTTTTCCGTTTTTTCGTCGAGCGGCACCTCGGACGGTTCT
>CAJLYQ010000045.1 GCA_905210905.1 uncultured Christensenella sp.
ATACGGCAGGTCGATTTCTTTCATCATTTCCTTCAACTCGTAATCGCTCATAGCGGTGGTTCTTCCGCCGGCGTACTCTTCGTCTACTTTTTCTTTGATTTTTGCGACGATTTCGTCTTTTTTGTCCACTTTGTATTCGTCGGGAAGTTTGAAGTACGCGTTCATCCAATACGCGATTCCGGCAAGTCCGCTGTGGCTGTCCACCGCAACCCCGACTTTACGTTTAAGCAAGGTTTCCGTATCGAAAATGTTGTAGATTTCTTCGTCTTTAAGCAATCCGTCGGCGTGTATACCCGCTCTGGTCGTGTTAAAGTTTTTACCGACGAACGGCGTGGACGGCGGTATTTTGTATCCGATTTCCCTTTCGAAATAGTGCGCTATGTCGGTAATTACGCTTAAATCCATTCCGTCGTTAGTGCCTTTAAGAGACGCGTACTCGATTACCATCGCTTCGAGCGGACAGTTGCCCGTTCTTTCGCCTATACCGAGCAAAGAGCAGTTTACTCCGCTCGCGCCGTACAGCCACGCGGTACTCGCGTTGACAACCGCTTTATAAAAATCGTTGTGTCCGTGCCATTCTATAAGCGCCGACGGGATTTCGGCGTAGTGTTTTAAGCCGTAGATTATGCCCTGAACGCTTCTCGGCAAAGCGACGCCGGGGTAAGTTATGCCGTAACCTAAAGTGTCGCAGCAACGGATTCTTATCGGTATACCCGTTTCGTCCATAAGGCGTTTCAGTTCGCACGCAAAAGGAACGACAAAACCGTAATAATCCGCTCTCGTGATGTCTTCGAAGTGGCATCTGGGTCTTATTCCTTCGTCGAGCGCGGCTTTTATTATTCCGATATATTTATCGAGCGCCTGACGACGGGTCATATTCATTTTTTTGAAAATGTGATAGTCCGAGCAACTTACGAGAATACCCGTTTCTTTAACGTTCATTTCCTTAACGAGCGCAAAGTCTTTTTCGTTTGCTCTTATCCAACTCGTTACTTCCGGAAACTCGTAACCTAATTCCTGACATTTTCTCACTGCCGTTCTGTCCTTTTCGCTGTACAAAAAGAACTCGCTTTGTCTGATTATGCCCTTTTCTCCGCCGAGTTTATGTAACATCTTAAACAAATCGACGATTTGTTCTACGGTATAAGGGGATCTCGACTGCTGACCGTCTCTAAACGTGGTGTCGGTGATCCAGATTTCTTCCGGACAACTCATAGGAACGTTACGGAAGTTAAACGCTACTTTAGGAATAGACGTATAGTCGAAAAAGTTACGAAACAGTTGCGGTTCGTCCACGTCCTGTAATTGATAATTGTAACTGTGTTCTTCGAGTATGTGGTGTGACGGACTCAGGTATACTTCGTTGGTGACTTCTCTGTTGCTCATACGCTCTCCTTTTTATTATTATAATTAATCTTGCATTTTGCTCAGTTTTGCGTTCTGGTCGGCAAGTGCCAACGCTTCTATCATACGGAACATATCTCCGTCCAAAAATTCGGGCAGGGAATATATCGTCATATTGATTCTGTGGTCGGTGACTCTTCCTTGCGGATAATTGTACGTTCTTATTCTTTCGCTTCTGTCGCCGGTGCCTACCTGCATTCTTCTGCTTTGCGCGTACTCTGCGTCTTTTTGGCTCTGATAGTAGTCGTAAAGTCTGCTTTTGAGTACCCGCATCGCCTTTTCGCGGTTTTTTATCTGGCTGCGTTCGTCCTGACAAGAAACGACTATTCCCGTCGGCAGGTGGGTCATTCTGACCGCGCTGTCCGTTTTGTTTATGTGCTGTCCGCCGGCGCCGCCGCTTCGGTAAGTGTCGACTTTAAGGTCTTTTTCGTTAATCTCGAAGTCCACTTCTTCCGCTTCCGGAAGTACCGCAACCGTTATCGTCGAAGTGTGAACTCTGCCCTGTGACTCGGTTTCCGGAACTCTCTGCACTCTGTGAACGCCGCTTTCGTATTTCATCTTACTGTACGCGCCGTGACCTTTTATCATAAAGGTCGCTTCCTTTATTCCGCCGAGTTCGGTTTCGTTTACGTCGGTGTCTTCCACTTTCCAACGGTTTCTTTCGGCAAATCTGTGGTACATTCTGAACAGTTCCATTCCGAATAAACTCGCTTCTTCTCCGCCCGCGCCCGCGCGTATTTCTATGATGACGTTCTTTTCGTCCATCGGGTCTTTGGGGAGCATCATTATTTTGATGTCTTCCACGAGTTTTTCTTTTTCTTCTTTAAGTCGATAATACTCCGCTTCGGCAAGTTCTTTAATGTCCGCTTCGCCCATTTCCATCATGTCTTGGCACTCGCTCATTTCTTTGTCGAGTCCGAGATACTTTTCGTATTCTGCAATAACGGGTTCGAGTGCGGCGTGTTCTTTAACGAGTTTTTGCCATTCTTCCCTTCTCGCCATAACTTCGGGTTTTACTATCATTTCTCCGAGAAGGTTGAACCTTTCTCTCATTTTTTCGAGTCTTTCAAACATATTTATATCCTTTCGAGTCGTTTAACCTTGTTTCTTAACACGTTAATTTGAAAAAATTCCGTTCGTTCCGCTATTCGTTCGTTTCGCTTTCCGTTTTTTCGGTAAGGCGTGCGCAAACCACGCGTTTTACCGGGGGAGTGTTGTAGTCTTCGACGAACGTAACGAAGAAACCTTCGAGCATTTCTTTAATCGCGTCCGCCTGTCCTATGCCCGCTTCGAGCAAAAGCACGCCGCCGTCGTTAAGATGTTTTTTCGCTCCGGCGCATATATCGCGGTAAAAATCCAGTCCGTCCGCTCCGCCGTCGAGCGCAAGACGCGGCTCGTAGTCTTTGACTTCTCCGTCAAGCCCGGCGATATCCCCCGACGGGATATAAGGCGGATTGCTTACGATTACGTCGAACCGTTTTCCTTTATACGGCATATAAAGACTGCCGGTGGCAAATTCGATTTCCGCTCCGAGCGACTCCGCGTTTTCTTTGGCAAGCCCGATCGCTTCTCTCGATACGTCGGACGCAAACACTTGGCACCCGGCGTTCTTTTTAACGGTAATCGCAATGCAACCGCTGCCCGTGCAAAGGTCTAAAACTTGCACGTTTTCTTTGGTTTTCTTCATTTCCTGCACGGTTTTTATCGCTTGTTCGGCAAGTAATTCGGTATCGAACCTCGGTATAAGCGCGCGCGTGTCCGTCTTAAAGTCTATTCCGTAGAAACAAGCCGAACCGAGAACGTATTGTAGCGGCGCGCCGGTAAGCCTGTTATGCGCGTATTTTTTGCATTTTTCGAGTTGTTCTTTCGTTATTCTTCTGCCGTCGTAAAGGTCGGTTTTCGTGTTCGCTCCGACGACGGTCATAACGATGGTTTCCGCTTCGTGTTTTTTGTCTTCGCCAAGAATCTTTTCCAGAACGGCGACCGCTTTTTCCACGGTCGAGAACGTGACGAACTTTTTCGTCGGGTATTCCGGGTCGGCGTCGAGCGCGAGAACTTCGTTAAACGACGCTATCGCCACTTCGAGCATTTTTTCGTCCGGTTCTCTCGTGGTCAGTTTTTGCAGCCACAGTCCGGGCGCTTTACATATTCTCGCAAAAAGGTTGTCGTACTTTGCGAAAAGTTTCAAAAACTCGTACGAAACCCCTGCCACTACGGGGATAAGGCACAGTCTTATCAGAAGTTGCACCAAAAACGTCAGAACGCCGTTGCCTACGTCCACCATCGATACGGGAACGACGGTAAAGAACAGTATGCTCACCACCATAACGATAAACATAAAAGTCGTGCCGCATCTGTCGTGTTCTTTCGACATTTTTTTCGCGTTTTCCGGCGTAAGCGGAAGTTCGTGTTCGTAGCAAGCGATGGTTTTATGCTCCGCTCCGTGGTACATAAACAGCCTTTTTACGTCTTTCATAAGACTTATAAGGGCGATATAACCTATAAAAATCAACATTCTGACGACGCCGCGAATGACTTCGTACAGCATATTCCACCCGAATCCGAGTCCTTGCGTACTCGTCTTGAACGCGCTCCACACGCCGTGCGAGAACTCGACGTTGATAAGTCCCGCTCCCGAGAAAATCGCAAGAGCGATGACCTGCGGTATGATTACGAACAACGCAATCGCAAGCAGAACGCCCAGAATACCGCCCACGGCGAGAACGACGTTCATTACGTCTACCTTAAAGGTTTTTGCCAGCCATTTTTCGAACTTCGAGGGCGCTTCTACGGTATCTCCGAAAACTTCGCTCGCTCTCATCGTGATTTTCATTCCCGAAACGAGGGATTCGAAAAAACTCACCATACCGCGTATAATCGGAATTTTGCTTACTTTTTTACGCGTTTCGCTTTGGTTAAGTCTTTCGGACTCGATTACGATCTTATCGTCCGCGTCTCTGACGGCGATTGCCATAGCGGTTTTTCCGCGCATCATTACGCCTTCGAGTACCGCCTGTCCGCCTATTCCGCATACGTTTTTCTTCTTCACCGAATTCTCTCCAAAAATGTCGCATTGTACGCAAAAAGTTCGGTTTTTGCCGATTTTTTGCATTTGATTTACGTCTCCCTTTATAAAACAAAAATATCCCGACGGGGATATTATTGCTTCATTTTACGATTTTTGCCGCCTTAATTCCGGCGTTAAACCGCGTACAATTATTTAAGCGCGTTTGCTCCGAATTTCTTGTTGAAGCGTTCTACCCTGCCGCCGCTCTGAACGGTTTTTTGCTTTCCGGTATAGAAAGGATGGCATTGTGAGCAGATATCTACTCTCAAAGAATCGACGGGTTTGGTCGTGCCGATCTTGAACTTCGCTCCGCAAGCGCAGGTTACGTCTACTATTTGGTACTTAGGTTGAATATCTTTTTGCATTTTTCACCTCGAATTTTGCATTGTTTTCGTCGTTTACAATAAACAGTATGCTAATTATATATAAAAAAAGCGTTCGTGTCAACCGTTTTGCACTTATTTTAATCCGTCGCATATAATATTTTATGCTGAATTTTACATCGGTGCGAAAAATACGGTTTCTCGGCATAGGCGGCGTGAGTATGTCGTCTCTCGCTCGGTTTTTTCTTCTAAAAGGATACGACGTGTCGGGTACGGACAAAGTTTTTTCCGACGCTCTTCTGTCCTTACGAAACGAGGGCGTGCGCGTGAACGTGGGGTTTGACCCGTCGCTTATCGGCTCGGTCGATCTCGCGGTGTACTCTTCCGCCGTACCTTCGTCCGATCCCGAACTCGTATATTTGCGTTCCTGCGGCGTTCCTTGTCTCGAGCGTCACTCTTTTTTGCCGTATTTAAGCGAGTTTTTCTCATCGGTCATTGCGATCGGCGGAACGCACGGCAAAACCACGGTAACGTCGATGTGCGCCGTGATTATGAAAGAAAACGGTCTTCGTTTTTACGCACATATCGGCGGAACGAGCCGTGACTTAGGTCCGTTTTACTATTCCGGGGACGATTGTCTTCTTACCGAGGCGTGCGAATACCGAAGGAGTATGTTGTCAGTTTCTCCGTCGGTAGCGGTCGTGCTTAACGCCGAAGTCGACCACCCGGACACCTATCGGGATAAAAGCGACGTTTTTGACGCTTTCGACGATTTTTTGGCGTCTTCGCGCGGACTGAAAATAGTCGGCGAGGGCGAATATTATCGGTTGCGGCAAAAACCGTTTTCGCCGATTACTTTCGGTTTTTCCGCAGAATGCGATTATCGCGCGATTGATATTAACGTGGATAAAAACGGTTGTTACGGTTTCCGTATTCTTCGGTTCGGTGTTCCTTTTTGCGATATTAAACTATCGGTTCCCGGTAAGTGCAATCTTACGGACGCGCTGGCGGCGACGGCGGTTTGCGCTTCGATCGGCATAAAAGGCGACGTGATAAAAAACGCTCTTAATTCGTTTTCCGGCGTAAAAAGGCGGTTTGAATTCGTAGGAGAATTCGAAGGTAATCCCGTATACGTCGATTACGCTCATCATCCTACCGAGATACTTGCCGCTTTGGATACGGCTTACTCGCTCGGAAAAAAGTTCGTCACGGTGGTGTTTCAGCCGCACACGTTCAGTCGGACGGCTAGGCTGAAAGAAGAGTTCGTGTCCGCGTTGTCAGGGTGCGACAGGCTTATAATAATGAAAGAGTACGCGGCAAGGGAGACTCCGTCGGACGGAACGAGCGCGCTTTCTTTATTCCGTGAATGTAAAAATAAAGACAAATATTACGCTGCAAATCTCGTCGACGCGGCGGCACTTCTTTACAAAAAAACCGCGCCGGGAGAGATAATTCTCGTCGTCGGCGCGGGTGACGTCGTAAACCTAAGTAAAATTATAATTCCTACAACTTGATTACGGCGTTAAAGTATCTTTCGGGAGTGGATTTCATTTCTCTAAGCAAGACTTCGGCGTCTTTCATTTCTACGGTTTTATCAATAAATCCGTCGAATTTCAATATTTTTTGCGCTAAAATGTTGACTGCGGAATCGAACTCGCTCGCGCCGTTGTTTACGCCGCGCACGCGCAACTGACGGCGGCTTATCGCGCTGACGTCCGCTTCGAACGACTTAACTATTTTGTTTTCGCACATAATTACGCAGTTTCCGCCGACTTTGGTCATCGGGAAAACGAACGCCGGGGTAAGTTCGGGGTTCATCGATATTACTGTGTTTTCCGCCATTCTTCCGCAGGTGATTTCCGATACTTTTTCGAGCGGCGCGTCTTTTGTTTCGTCAATGGTATAATAAATTCCGCATTTTTCCGCTCTGGCAAGGTTTATCTCGTTGCTGTCGATCATTACGGGGATAAGTTGGAAGTAAATCGCAAGTTGTCCTATCAGGTTGCACACCGTATCTCCGCCGACGATTACTATGTAATCCCCTTTTTCCACGGGAAAACTGTTAAGCGCTTTGAGCGCAAACGCTATTTTTTCGGTAAATATCGCTTCTTCCTCCGCCACGTCTTCGGGGAACGGCACTATTTGCTCTTTGTCCACGAACACGAACTCTCTTAAAAATCCGTCTTCGTCCACACCCCTCGTGGATACGTTGCCTTCGCGGTTAAGCCTTTCCGAGTTGTCGCTCGTCACGAACGGATTAAGAATAACTTTCGCGCCGCGTTTTAACCCGTATTCCGGTCTGTCGTCGCTGATAACGCCTATCGCGCTATGCCCGATGACGAACGGGTAATTCGTGGACGAATCGCCGAAAAAGATGTTTACGTCGGTAAACCCCGGCATAACGTGAGTTATTCTCACCTTAATTTTTTCGGTTTCGATAGGTTCGCTTACTTCGATTTCAAGTTTGCCGTCGCCGTTTGTTTTGTAAGTTTTCATTTATATGCTCCCAAATAATTATTTCTTTATTATTATTTATTTATCTGCCGATTTCTTTTTTCGTGTATCTCTTGTACGATCCGCTTACGGTTTGTTCGCCTTTTTCGTAGTTATCTCTAAGGTAAGAACCTACTTTGACGATGCTTGAGTTGACGTAGACGGTGGTTGCGTTTGCGAGTATTCCGCCGCAGGTAACGCTGTCGTTTTGCATAAGTCCTTCGGCGATCGCCGCGCTGTCAATCCATATCTTAGTCAGATTGTCGCAACCTGCGAACGCATACGAACCGATCACGCTTACTTCGCTCCTTATATAGATACCGATATCTTCGTTGGCTTCGTTTTTCGCCGTGCCGAGATTGGTACAACCGTTAAACGCTCTTTCGCCTATAGAAACGAGTTTCGACGTGGAATTGAACACCACTTCTTTAAGGGCGGTAAGTTTGTTGAACGCATACGCTCCGACGTGCGTAACCGAGTCCGCAACGATGACGATTTCGGGCGAAACGCCCACGGTAAGCGTTATTTCAAACGCATTGTCCGCAATAATTCTCGTACCCGTCAATATATTATAGGAGTACGTCGTACTCTTGAAGTCCGCTTTTATCAGACAGCCGTCGACGTACAGCACGTTATCTCTGCGGTTGTTATCGTCGAGATAATAAGCCGTGCCGGCAAAGGCGTTCTTTCCTATTTTCGTAACGCTTTCCGCAATGCTTATTTTCGTGAACGAGGTTTCGCCCGCTCCCCTGAACGCGCTTTCTCCTATGCTCGAGCAAACCGCGCCTTCGGCGAAGGTAAGGGACGCGATTTTTGCGGGGTTCTTTCCGGACACGGCAAACAGGAACGAAGGAACCGACTTGACTTGTTTCCCGATTTTCACCGCGATACCCGACTTGTTTTCCCCTGCCGCGGCAAACACGTTGTTGCTTCTCGTTTCGTTCGCGCTTATCGCCGTGCCTGCGTCGGCGCACTCGATCGCATTGAAGTTTATCGCCGTCAGTCCTTTGCAGTCTTCGAACGCTCCCGCGCCGATTTCTTTTACGTTTTCGGGTACGGTTATTTCGATTAGTTCGGTACAACCCTTAAACGCGTTTTGTCCTATCCACTGCAACATGCCCGAGAAGTTGACGGCGGTGAGCGAAGAACAACCGTAGAACGCTTCGGCGTCGACGTACGCGCCGTTGTCAAGACTGCTTACGATATACTCGTCGCCGTTTTCGTTTACTCCGTACTCGAATATTTTTTCCACGCCGTTGCTTACGTTGAGATAAACGGTCTGAACGTATTCGCAACCCGAGAACGTACCGAAGTACATATTGATATATTTAGTGATACCGACGTACGCTACGCTGTCGGGAACGTAGTAAACCGCCGAGCCGGTGCCGAAGTTTTGTTTAACCGCGCTCGCTCCGTCTTTTTCCGCCGTACCGAAAATATATCCGAAGAGCGTGCTTGCGCTCGCTTTGGTCGCTTCCGCTTTTCCGCCGACGAAAGGCGCGGTGTAGTTTTTAAGCGACAAACAACCCGAAAACGCGCCTGCTCCTATCGTTTTCACGGTATCGGGAACGACTATCGTTTGCAGCGACGAACAGTCTTCGAACGCTCTTTCTCCGATCTTTTCGCATACTCCGCCCGAAACGAATTCCAAACTCGTCATATACGAACCGCCTTCGAACAGGAAGGACGGGATAGCCTTGCTCTTAACGGAAACGGTGAGCGCAAAGCCGTCGTTTCTTCCGGCGGACTCGAACGCTTTGTTTCCTTCTTCGCTCGTTTCGAACGCCGTAGCGTCGAAAATAACGTTTTTCAACTCGTAGCAATCCTTAAATGCGGATTTGCCGACGGATTTTATTCCTGCGGTCAAAGTCACCGATTCTAAGGAAGAGCAACCGTAGAAAGCGAATTCTCCTATCTTTTCGAGAACGTTGCCCGAAGCGAACTGTACCGTGCCGAGATTTTTCAGTCCGGCGAAAGCGTAAGGCGCGATCTCCGTACAGTCGTTTATATTATTCGACGATAAGAAACTTATTCTTCGTATATCGGGCGTACCCGTGCCGTCGGATAACGGATAGAACAGATACGCCGGGACGTATTGCACCTGTCTGTCGACGTTAAGTTCGACGCCGCTGTCGACGCGCGTACCGGCGTTTGCGAAAATGCCGTTATCCTTTGCGGAATCGGTAGCCCGAAGTGCCATATAGGATATCTTTTTCAGCGAGTAACAGTTACCGAAAGCGCCGTTTTGCAAAGTCGTAACCGACGAAGGAACGGTGAGTTCGGTAAGGCTTTCGCACCCGAAGAAAGCGTTCTCTCCGATGATTTCCACGCCTCTTGCGATATTTAACTCGGTAAGGGCGGAACAGGAACGGAAAGCGTTTGCTCCTATCTTCTTAACGCCGGATTTGACGGTCGCTGTTGCGATGACGTCGGCGAATTCGTTCCAGGGCGACGCGCCGGGCGCGTAGTCGTCGGTTGCGCCTTCTCCGGTAATCACCGCTTCGTAATAACCGAGGTTGTTTTCGTCGTTAATAAGGTACGCTTTGACGTCGCCGGTCTTCCACGCGGCTTTCGTATACGCATAGTAGTCGCCCGACTTGGAAAAATCGATTTTTTCGTCGATTGCGGTATAGTTATCTCTTACGAACAATCCGACTTTAACCGCCGCGTCTTCCACAAGCGTGGACGAAACGTAGACGTGCAGAGCGTTTTTCGCAATTCCGCCGAACGAGTTTTCGTTTTCCAGTCCTGCCGCAACCGCTTTGCTCGCTAAGTACAGAGTTTTCAGTTTTACGCAACCGGCGAAAGCGTTTTCTCCGATATATTCCACCGTGATCGGCACGCGGATAAACTCAAGTCCGTTGCAGTCGCCGAAAGCGTCGCTCGCAATCGTTTTTACGTCGGTAGGAACGGAATATTCGCCCGACAGACCGCTCTTTGCTTTTATGAAGTATTTGTTTGCCAGAATGAGTACGCCGCGTTCGCTTATCTCGCCTTTGTCCGCTTTCCAGTTGTCCGCAAGGCGGTAGAACTCGGTGTTAAGGAACGCTTCCGCTCCGATGTTTTTAAGTTTGTTTTCCCCTATCGCAAAGTTAACGCTGCCGAGTATTTTCGCCTCGGCAAACGCTTTTTCTCCGATGGTTTCGAGCGACGCGGGCAAGGTTATCGCGGCGAGCGCGGTACATTTATAAAACGCTTCTCTGCCGATTTCGGTAAGCGCGGTTTTGCCCGAAAACGCTACTTCTTTAAGGTTTTCGTTGGCGTAGAAAGCATACGCAGGCACGCGCGCGGTTTCCGCACTTATATTTAGCGTAAACCCTTGCGTTTTTTCTCCCGTTCCGAAGATATCCGAACCGCTCGTTCCGTCCGACGCGTTTATCGCGTTGTAATTAAGCGTATCGAGCGAAATCGCTCCGTAAAACGCGCGGTTACCGAAAATCGAAACGTTCTTGCCGACGGTTATTTCTTTTACGTTGCGGCAGGCGGCGAAAGCGTACGTTCCTATCTTTTCCACCGTATCTACGACGACGATTTCGTCCAGTCCCGAACAACCGTAGAAAGCGTACTGACCGATTTCTTTCATCGAGCAGTTTTCCGCATATACGATTTCGGTGAGCGACGAGACGTTGTAGAACAGGTACGCAGGCACGATTTCGGTTTCCGCTCCGATTTCGAGAGTAAATCCGCCGTTCGTTCCGCTGTTCGAGAAAATATGTTTATCTTGCGAATAATTTCCCCTTACGGCGTCGTATTTTACCGATTTAAGCGCGCTTAGTCCGGCGAAAGAGTTTTGTCCCAAGGACGATACGTCTTTGCCTACGACCGCCACCGTGATTCTGTCGGCGTAGTTTCTCCAAGGAACGAGCGACAAGGCTTCGTAATTGCGCATCGAACCCGTTCCGCCGACTACCGCTTTATACGTTCTTTCGTCGGTTCCGTCGCCGACAAGGTACACGAAAACGTCTTTACCGACGTCGCGTTCTTTCGTCCAGAAAAGTTTCGTGTAAATATCGTAACCGTTTATCGCGTCTTCGTCGGGAATTTTGCCGTAAACTTCGCTGTCCGGGCGAACGGTTATTCCTTCCGCAAAGTAGTAATTCGCCGCGTTGGCGGATATAAGCGACGGGTGATTTCCTTCGGTCGCCATCGCCGCGGCGGTTTCTCCGTCGAAGTAAACGGTTTCTAACCTTCCGCAACCGTAGAAAGCGTTTTCGCCTATTCTTTCCACGCCTGCCGGTATAACTATATTGTCGAGCGACGCGCAGTTATAGAACGCGTAACTCGATATGTACGAAATATTTTCGGGAAGAACGACGGTTTCCAGCGACGAACAGCCGTAAAAACTTCCTGCTCTGTCCGCATTGCCCGGCATGACGATTTTCTCGACTTTTTCGTTTCTTTCGAACGCCGCTCCCACGTCGGAAACGGGAAGTCCGTCTATGCTTACGGGAACGACTACCGTCGTTTCTTCTCCGTAATATTTAGTAAGGTACGCTTTGCCAAAACGTTCGACGTACGCATAATCGCCGCTTATCACGTTGTTTTTACCGAAAACGGGTTGCGTCGTCAGTCCGTCGTCCCAACCGTCTTCGAACCCTGCGGTAACCGCCGCCGACTCGAAAGACACTTCCAGTCCGTCGTTTCCGTCAAACGCCGCTTTGCCGATCTTAAGCAAACTTACCGGCAAGTCTATACTTGCGAGCGTTTTTAACCCGGCAAACGCTTTTTCGCCTATTTCTTCGCAGGAAGACGTACCGTCGAAGTAAATTCTTCTTATATCGGGCGCGTAAGTAAGGTCGCTCGTCGCGAACAGATACGCAGGTATTCTTTCCACTTTTTCTCCAACGGTAAAAGTTATGCCGCTTGCAGAGTTCGTTCCCGCTCCGTAGAACGCGTTCGTTCCTTCGGTCAGGTCTTCTCCGAGAATGGCGGCGTATTCCGCCTCGGCAAGGTTTCTCGCGTTGTAAAAAGCGTTTTCCCCTATGTTTCTCACGTTTTCGCCGATTTTAACGCTAAGAAGTCTTCCGCAGTCGGCAAACGCTTGTTTCCCTATTACGGTAACGCTGTCGGGAAGTATCGCTTCGGTAAGGTAATTGCACGACTTAAACGCTTCGTCGCCGACGGTGACGAGTTTTCTGCCGAAAATAACTGTCGTTATGCCGGAAGAACCGAACGCGCCCGTTCCTATAGTTTCCGTCGAATCGGGAATAACTGCGGATTTAAGCGCGACGCAAGCCTTGAAAGCGTTCGTTCCGATCGTCGTTACTCCGTCGGGTACGGAAACTTCGCTAAGCGCGCTGCAACCCGAGAACAGACCGTTCGAAAGGGTTTTTATCGCCGATTTACTGCCGAAATCGAAAGTTTTCAATGCGATACAACCGGCAAAAGCGTTGACGCCGATTTCTTTTATTTCGCTTGTGAGCGCGACTTTTTCCAGACTCGTCGCTCCGTTAAACGCGTACGAACCTATTTTGTTCAGTTTACTGTTGGCGAAAAACGTGATCGCGCCGAGTTTTTCGCAGGCGTTGAACGCCGCCTCGCCGATGGAATTAAGGCTGCTCGGGAAAATCATTTCGGTAAGGTTTACGCACTGCGCAAACGCGCTTGCGCATATGGTTTTCAGTCTGCTGCCGCTTTCGAACCTGACGTAAGAAAGGTTTTCGCACGAGAAAAACGCGTTTTCTTCGAGATCGGTTATTTCCGCAGGCACGACGACTTTTTCCAAAGTAGCGTTTCCGCCGAACGCACCTGCTCCGATTGCGGTCACGGGATACGTGGTTTCGTCTTTAACCGCCGAGGACGGCAGGTACGCGACTTTTGCGTCGACGTTTATTCCGACGATCTTCGCCGTAAGAGTGGCTTCGTCGTAAGAAAACTCGAAAAAGCCTTCGCTCGTGGGGTTGAGATACGCTTTGTCCGACAACGTTTCGTACGCTTTCGCGCCTACGAAAACCGTTATTTTATCGGTATCAATACCGTTTATCGCCGTTCTTATCGAGTTGCCGTCTTCACCGTAGAACACGATGGTTTTTATTCCGACGCAACCGTCGAAAGCGTTCTCCGCCGGGTTTGCCGTCACGTTTACGGTGACTACGTTTTCCGGTTTGTCCGTGTAGAAACTTACTTTATCGCTCGTCACGGTGATTTCGTTAAGTTCGGTCGCGCCTAAGAAAGCGTCTTTACCTATGTATTTTGCTTTTTCTGCTTTAAGTCCGTGCATTGACGAACAGGACGCGAACGCTCTTTCTCCTATGGATACGAGCGAGTCGAAACGAACGTCGTCGAAGTCTACTTTTGCACACCCTTCGAATGCGGAAACGCCTATTGCCGTAACTCCGTCGTGGACGGACGGCGTAACCAAAGACGAGCAGTTACGATACGCATAATCCCCTATTTCGGTTACCGTTTCGGGTAAATTAACCGTAGTAAGCACTTTGCAGCCGTCGAAAACTCCGACGAAATCGTATTCGACGACTTTTTGCGGCAAGGAAACGTAACTTAACGAAACGTCGCCGGCAAACACTTCTCTGCCCATCTTGTCGAGCGGACCGTTTTCTCTGTCGAAACGCACGGAAGTAAGGCTCCTGCATCCGGCGAACGCTCTTTCTCCCACGCTCGTTACGCTCGCCGGGATTTCCGCGCTCATAAGCAAGGTACAGCCTTCGAAAGCGGACGCGCCTATCGCGCTCACGCCGGGCATAACGGATACCGTTTGCAAACTCGTCACTCCGAAGAATTGTTTTTCTCCGATTTCTCCTTTCAGCACGGTTGCCGTACGGAAGTTACGCGGAACTTCGCGCACGATCGAGCCGTTTTCTATTTTCGAGAACATATCCGACACGGAAAGGTCGCCCGAAAGGGTGATCGCCTTAAATCCGTCGTTGCCGGCGAGTATGCCTCTGCCGAGTTTTTTCACGCTTTCGGGCAAGGTAAGTTCGCTCAGGTTGCAGTTAAGGAAAGCGTACTCGCCGATTTCTTCCGTTCCGAGCGAAATAACCGCTCTTTTCAGCGTTACGTTGTTCGCAAAGGCGGACGCTCCGATAAACGTAAGGTTTTCTCCGAATTCCACGTCGGTAAGACTTGCCGAACCGAACGCTTCGTTTTCGACGGTCTTAACGGTATCCGGGAATACGAACGTTTGTTCGTTCGTTACGCTCGTACGGTAGAACGCTCTCGTTCCTATCGTTTCGAGCGCGGCGTTTTCGCTTAAATCGAGCGTGGCGAGCGAAAGACAGTTTTCGAACGCTCCGTCGCCGATAATCGCCACGTCTTTGCCGATTTTTACTTTTTCCAGACGGTTTGCCGAAGCGAAAGCGCGGTCGGCTATTCTGCCGAATCCGTCGCCTACGTACAATTCTTTCATATCGGCGAACACTGTAAGCAACGTTCCGTCCGCGACGGAATTCTTGCCCGCGTATTCTAATTTTATTATTTCCGCGCCCGATCTGCCGCCGAACGCTTTTTCCGCGTTCACGTCGTCGTAAATAAGAACTTCTTTAAGCGCGGCGTTTTCGGCAATGGCATTGTCTTCTACTATTCTTTCCGAACCGAACCCTGCGGACGAGTTAAAACGGAACGTTTCGAGCGAGGGGCAAGACGCAAAAGCGTATTCTCCTACGTACGCTATTCTTTGTCCGAGTTCCGCTCCGGTAAGGGCGTCGTTGCCGTAAAACGCGTACGGCGCGATTCTTTCCGCAAATCCCGTATCTTCGGCTTTGATAAAGTTATAATCTTTGCTTCTGCAATACGCTTCGGACACGCCGAAAACGGTTTTTCCTATAATAACCACTCCGTCGAAACCTTCGAACCAGTCGGTTTCGCCGAAAACGTCTCTGCCTACGGACGTGAATTTCGTTCCGCTGCCCGTCGTGACTTCGGCAAGGCGGTTAAGTCCGTAAAAAGCGTAATCGCCTATTTCGGTAAGTCCGTCCGGCAAAACTATTTTTTTAAGGTCGGTTCTTCCCGAAAACGCTTTTTTGCCGATTTTTATCAACGTGTCGGGTAAAACGACGGTTAATTCGGCGTCGGTCGCGGCAAGCGACGGATTAAGCGCAAGCCCTTCGTCTTCGATTGCCCATACGCCTTCGGCTATCGTGATTTTCTTTACGGAAGAAATTTCTTTTATCGCTCCGCTTGCTATTTTGCCGTTGCCCGCGGCAAAGGTCACGTCGTAGATATATTCCGAGCGTCCGCCCGAGACATCGGTCGCGCTTCCTGCGACGAACGTTATTTTTTCTATTGCGACGCAACCGTAAAAGGCGTTTTGTCCGACGTATTCGGCGTTAATCGCGCTTATTCCCACGAACGAGGCACACTCGTAAAACGCTCCGTCGCCTATATATATTATCTTCGTTTCGTCGTTAAACGTTATTTTCGCAACCGCGGCTTTCGCAAATGCGTTCGCGTTTATTTTCGTCACGGTATCGGGTACGACGACGGTATCGAGGGACGAACAGCCGTAAAACGCGTTTTGCGCTATTTCGGTAACGGCGCTTTCTCCGAGTCCTTTGACGGTAACGAGATCGGCGCAGTTTTCAAAGCAACTTTCCCCTATTTCTACGGTTTTTTCGCTTACTTCCGCGCTCGTAATGCCGGTTTGCTTAAACGCAGCGTCCGACAAGATTTTTACGTTGCAACCGTCCGGGTACTCTGCCGAAACGAGATTTGCGCACTCGCAGAACGCTTCCGTTCCTATTTTTTCAAGCGTAATCGGGAAACGGACGGCGGTGACGGTAAGGTTTCCGTAAAACGCGCGGTCGGCAATTTCGGTGACTTCGTACCTGTTGCCGTCGTTATCTTCGTTTACGTGTGGAACGAAAACTTCGCTCTCTTCCCCGTCGTAGCCTATCACGACGTTTTTCTCGATTTTCAGCCCGTCGGTACGTTTGTTCGATATCCATTTTGCGTAAAAAGTCGCGTTTTGTTCGAAAGCCTTTGAAAAGTCCGCTTTGTTCTTACCGTTTTCGTCGATAAACCAACCGTAGAAAAGGTAGTCCGTTCTTGCCGTGCCCGGTTTCGGCTCGGTTAATATTTCGTCGACGTCCGCTTCGAGTTCCGTGAAAGAGCCGTCTATCGGATCGACTAATTTTATCGTGACGAATTCGTACGCGACTACTTCTTCGCTTGCGGTAATTCCGTCGGAAACGAACGCGCCGAACTCTTCGCCGTTTTCCGTGCGGACGAGTTTACGCCATCTCACGTTGCGCCCTTCGACGGTCGGGAGCAAGGGTACTTCCACTATGCCCGCTTCGTTAACTTTGTTTGTGGCGTACACTTCGCGTTGTTTCGCGTAATAGGTTTTACCGTTTACGAAAGTTTTGTCTTTGGTCAAAACGTATTCGTCGCCGTTTTTTTCGTAATACGTACCTACCGGCACTTCTTCGCCGGAAAGCACGTCTTTTTGTTCGAATTTATATGAAAAACGGTAAAAAGTGACGTAAACGCCCTTGGCGGTGTAAACGGCGTCCACTCTTGTGTCGGTGGTTATGCCGTTAAAGAGCGTGACGTTCCATTCGCCGTCGTAACCTTCCTTTTCGGGAACAGGCGGAATGTCCGTGATGGTTTTGCCTTTCTTTTCGGTGACGGATTTTATGAGAACGTTATCCGCGTAAAAACTGACGGTGTAAGTATCTTTTTCGTACACGGCGTGTACCGACGTATCTTCGTTTATTTCGTCGAAGTTCGTTACGCTCCAGTAGGATTTGTATCCGTCTTTCGCCGGAACTTCGGGCACGTCGTCGAGCGAGCCGCCTTTATCGATCGTTTTCGTAACGTAAAGTTTACCGTCGACGTAGAACTTTATCGAAACGAGTTTGGTCGAACACGCAAAACAGGTTGTGACCGCTATCGCCAGCAACAACGCTATCGCTATACAGAGAATGAGTTTCCTTTTCA
>CAJLYQ010000046.1 GCA_905210905.1 uncultured Christensenella sp.
AGATTTAATTTACGGTTATAATTTAGGTAAAATGAAATTGATTTGGAGATGAACGGGAATGGACGAACTCGATAACAAGAAAAAACTTGCCGATTCTGAGAATAAGAAAATGTTCCGCTCGCGTTTTGACCTATTCGTTCTGAATGCGCTCGAAGACAATAAAGACGGCGCAAGTTACGGTTACGACGTAATAAATTATATACAAAATAAGACGAAAGGCCATTACAGAATTAAGACTTTTTCTACGATTTACAATACGCTGAAAAGACTTGAAGAACAAAATTACGTTGTGTCGGGTAAAGGCGACGGCGAAACGAACGGCGCAACGAGAGTTTATTATACTCTTACGCCCGAAGGACGGAATTATCTCGAAGAAAATAAGCAAGAGTATAAGTATATGAGAACTTTGCTCGACAATCTTCTTACCGACGAAGATTTCGATTTGGACAACGAAGAAGCGCCTTTCCGCGCTACAGACTTGAAGCCGTTTACCAAAAGAAACCGTACCGCTACGGGCGTAGTTTCCGATAACGGCAACGGATTTGATAATATCGATGACGATTCCGTTCCGTCGTATCCGACTGACGAAGATGTATCACCTGCAGTTCAGGAAGTTGCGCCTATTCCGACGGAAACGGTACTGACCGTCGCTCCTCTATCGGATAAGAAACCTTCCGAAAATAATCCGCAACCCGTTGTTCCTCCGAAAAAGAAACCGGTAAGCAACGAATATAAATTGATTTTCGAAAAACTTACCGCTCCGGTGATCAACTCCGCACCGAAAAAGGCGTCGGGAAGCAAGACTACCGCTAAACCTAAAAATAAACCGGTGGTTCGTCCTTCCGTTGCGGAAAGCAATCGGACGGAAAAGAAAGCGACGAAAGAAAACTCTAATGCGGAAGTTGCCGCAACGGTTGCCGTTAACGTGGAAGAAAACAATATCGAAAAATTCAGAAACAGTTTGCGTAGCGAAGGTTATGCGTTAAACACCTATCGCGGCATAAAATCCGTTGTTTCCTCGGTAAAATACGTTTACGTCAATAAACTGATGCGCGACGTAGTCGCTTTGTCGGCTTTGTATATGATTATTACTCTGCTCGTCTTGTACCTGTTGCGTTCTACTTTTGAATTTACGCTGACGGCAATGCTCGTTTGCGGAAGTCTTGCCTTGGCGTGTGCATTAATCGTCGCATTGATATGGTTCAGAAATCCGGAAAAACGTCGCAAAGATACCGTAAACTTGAAAGTAATCAATGCAATTTGTATAGGTTTCTTCACTGTATTCTTTATGGTAGACCTTATCGTGTCCTTACTTATTCCGAACGGAAAAGGGTTGAACTCGCCTTCCGTGTACTCGCCCGTTATCGTGGCGTCCACGTCGGTTTTCTTCGGAATCATTTTCTCGGTTCTGTATAAATCGGAAAACTACTTTCAAAAATAATCTAAAATTCGATCGATAAAACAAAAAAACCGCTTTTTCAAGCGGTTTTTTTATTGAAATAATTAAGCAATTACGAAAGTTTTTTAATTTCCGCTCGCGCGAGTTCGTCGCAACGGTTGTTTTTTTCGTTGTCGCTGTGCCCTTTTACTTTTACGAATTCGACTTTGTGTTTGTTTAGTTCAATAAGCAAGGCTTTCCATAAATCAACGTTCTTTACCGGATCGCCCGAAAGCGTTTTCCAGTTCGAACTCTTCCATTTATCTATCCAACCCTTGAAGAAAGGTTCGAGCGAATAGGCGCTGTCGCTATAAACGGTCACTTCGCACGGTTCTTTTAATTGAAGAAGGGCATTTATAATGGCGAAAAGTTCCATTCTGTTATTCGTTGTGTCGGGATAGCCGCCGGATATCTCCTTTTCTATTCCCTTGTAGATCAAAATCGCCGCCCAACCGCCGGGACCCGGATTTCCGCTGCAGGCTCCGTCTGTATATATGTCTACGTGCTTCATCAGGCCTTACTCATCTCCTCGCTACGCTTTCTGCACGCTTCCATTCCTTCCTGAATAAGATCTTCCAGTCCTTTTTCGCGATAAATTTTAACCGCTTCTATCGTAGTTCCGCCTTTGCTGCATACTTTTTCGGTTAACGAATCTGCTTTTTCTTCGGAAGATTCGGCAAGCATCGCCGAGCCGATAACAGTCTGAATTGCTAGTTTTTTGCTTTGTTCGTAAGTTAATCCGCCGTTCATTCCGCCTTTGATCATTCCGTCAATAAACATATAAACGTAAGCAGGTCCGCTTCCGCTGACGCTGGTAACCGTATCGAACAAACTCTCTTCTACGGGTACGACTTCTCCGCAACAGCCGAGCAAACCGAAAACGAAACTCTTGTTCTCTTCGCTTGCCTTGTCGGTGACCACGGCGCAAACCCCTTTTCCTATTTTGCAAGGCGTGTTCGGCATAACTCTAGCAATGCCGCAATCCGTACGGAGTTTTTCTCGTATCGTGCCGATCTTAACGCCTGCCATTATGCTGACGATTACGTTGTTTTCGCTTATCGTAATATCTTTGGAAAGACCGTCAAAATGTTGCGGTTTTATCGCAATCAGTATGTATTCGCAGTTTTTTGCGAGTTCGTTTGCCGAACCGAATACCGTAATACCTTTACTTTTTATCTCGTTCCTCTTTTCGTCGGAAACGTCAAAAACAGCAATTTGTTCTTTGTTAAGGTATTTTTTATCGATGACGCAATTTAAAATTGCTTGTCCCATTACTCCGGCACCGATAATTCCGAGTTTATATGTCATTTTCTGCTCCTATTTAATTTATTTTCTTGACTAAATCGGTTTTTTAGGGTATAATAGTCTTTGTCGTTTAGGGGAGTGGCTCAATGGTAGAGCAGCGGTCTCCAAAACCGCTGGTTGCGTGTTCGAATCGCGTCTCCCCTGCCAAATCACCTTTTTCTCTTTTTAACGGTGGAAGGTGATTTTTTTATACCGTTATTTTGTTTTCTATCTCCATTTTGTTCTTGTATTTCTTAAAAATGGGACGAAGTTTTTTTACGAAGTCCGTTACTTGCTCGGGCGCTCTTCCTATGAATTTGTCGGGTTTCGTGATTTCGTCTATTTTATCCAAAACGCAGGCAAACGCTTCGTCTGATTTTATTCTCGAGATCAAATCGTTGCTTTTTCCCATCATTTTGACGCGTTTTCCCGCTTCCATTGAATGAATACGGATTCTTTCGTGAAGTTCTTGCCTGTTTCCGCCGCATTTAACCGCTTCCATAAGTATATTTTCCGTTGCCATAAACGGAAGTTCGTTAAGGACGTGTTTTTTTATTACTTTGGGATAAACGATAAGACCGTTTACGATGTTGTAATACAGTTCCAGAATTGCGTCGGCAGACAAAAACGCTTGTCCCATCACTATTCTTCTGTTTGCCGAGTCGTCCAAAGTGCGTTCAAACCACTGCGTCGACGACGTTATCGCCGTGTTTATGGGCAAAGATATGAGATAACGAGCAATAGAACCTAATCTTTCGCTCCGCATAGGATTCCGTTTGTACGCCATTGCCGAACTACCGATTTGTTTTTTCTCGAACGGTTCTTCGATCTCTTTCAGATGCTGAAGAATACGAATATCGTTGCTGAATTTGTATCCGCTTTGCGCAAGCATACTGAGCGTAGAAAGAATGTTGTAGTCCAGTTTTCTTGTGTAAGTTTGCCCGGATACGTCGAACGCTTCCTTAAATCCCATTTTTTTAACGACTTTTTTCTCTAATTCCTTAATTTTTTTAGAATCGCCGTTAAACAGTTCCATAAAACTTGCTTGCGTTCCGGTCGTTCCTTTGACGCCGCGAAGTTTAAGAGAATCGATAACGTAAGAAATTTGCTCGAAGTCGAGATATAGATCTTGCAACCATAACGATGCCCTTTTACCTACGGTGACAAGTTGTGCCGGTTGTAAATGCGTAAACCCGAGCGTAGGCATTTTTCTGTATTTTAACGCAAAATCGGATAGCGTTTTCATTACGCAAACAAGTTTATTGCGTAAAATTTCAAGGGCGTCCCTATAAACCGCAATATCGGCGTTGTCTGTCACGTAACAACTCGTCGCTCCGAGATGGATTATGGGCGCGGCTTTCGGACATTGTGCACCGTATGCGTATATGTGCGCCATAACGTCGTGTCTTACTTCTTTTTCTCTTGCCGCGGCAACGTCGAAATTTATATCGTCGACGTGTGATTTCAGTTCCGCTATTTGCTCTTCGGTGATGGGTAAGCCGAGTTCTTTTTCGCTTTCGGCAAGCGCAACCCAAAGTTTTCTGAACAAAGTTATTCTTTTTTGTTCGGAAAATGCCTCGGACATTTCTTTAGACGCATATCTCGTAATTAAAGGATTGTTGTATAAGTTGTAATCCATTTTCTCTCCGTTTCGGTTATTTTTGCCAGGTTAAATTCAAAAGCCACCCTATTCTCGGGGTGGCTTTCGCTTTTTTGTAATCAAAAGTTAGTCTTCGTTTTTAAGAGAAAGATTTTTGAAAACGTCACCGAGAGTTACGCCGTGGCTGCCGGAAACGTATTCGCGCGGTTCGCCGTCATCTTCTTTGTTTTCTTTCTTTTTGAACTTTCTGTCTTCTTTCTTGCCCTTAGGAGCATTTTCTTCTTCGGTTTCGGAAGTAACAGCAGGTTCTTCGGGGAGAAGTTCTTTGATGCTGAGCGTAATTCTTTCTCCGTCGTAAGCCATAACTTTAACCTGTACTTCGTCGCCTTCTTTGAGAACTTCGCCGGCGTTTTCGATCCAGCCGTTCTTGATTTGGCTTACGTGTACGAGTCCGTCAATTCCGGGTTCGAGTTCTACGAACGCTCCGAATTTAACGATTCTTGCAACTTTACCGGTAACGACGCTGCCTACAGGATATTTTTCCTGAGCAATTTCGTAAGGTTTCTTCTGAAGTTGTTTGTATCCGAGACTGATTTTTCCGGTTTCTCTGTCTGCGCTGAGAACGATAAAATCATAGGTCTTGTTGAGTTCGAGAATTTCCGAAGGATCGGTAACTCTCTTCTTGCTCCAGGAAAGATCGGTGCAGTGTACGAGTCCGTCCATATATTTAAGGTTAACGAACGCTCCGAAACTTGCAAATCTCTTAACTTTACCGGAAACGATTGCTCCTTCGTAGATTCCCGACCAGAATTCGTTTTCTTTTTCCGCTTTTTCTCTTTCGAGAATAACTTTTTGGCTCGCTACGATGCGTTTGCTGTTACGCGGTTTCTTCGGATTGCCTTCTTCGTCGAGTTCTTCCTTCGGGGGAAGAGCAACCAAACGGAGAGTTTTGTTGGTGTAGTCGGCAAGATTTTTAACGAATCCGAGACGAATTTGCGACGCGGGGATAAAAATGCTGTAAGTACCGATTTTACCGATAAGTCCGCCTTTAACTTCTTGCGTGGAACTAAGGGTGAATTCTTCGCCGGCAAGGATGCGTTGTACGTGTTCGTCGTCGATTTTCGCGGCGTCGTACGCTTTTTTGCTAAGATTGATCGAATTATTCTTTACTCCGGGTTCTTTCGGAATGATGATACATTTGATTTCGTCGCCTACTTTGTAGTTGTTTGCGTCGAACGTTCCGTCGATTTCGGCTTCGTCTTTAGAGATAAAACCGCTATCGTTTTTTCCGCCGCCTTCGATGGCTACGGAGATACCCGTCGGGTCAACGCTTACTACTTTCGCGGTAATGCGCATACCTTCACGGTAAGTTTTTCCGCTATATTTCTTCATAGCTTCTGCCATAGTGTGGACTTCTTCGTGATTCGCTTTCTTTTCTTCTTTCACTTCGGAAACCGCTTCGGCAGCAGCGGTGACTTCTTCTACTTTGACTTCGTCTGTAGTTTTAATTTCGCTCATTATGTAAAAAACCTCCATTATCAACTCTTTCGGAGTTGACGCCCCGGATACTATTCCGAGGACTTCGTAATTATTTTCTATCTGTACCGTTTTTAAGTCGGTTACATTCTCGATTAGATATGTTTTCGCACATTCTGCGCGGCATATATCGGCAAGTTTTTGAGTGTTTGCGCTTGTTTTATCGCCTACTACAAGCATTATATCCGCTTGTTCGGCAATGCTTTTTGCCTCACTTTGTCGCCATAATGTAGTATAACAAATGCTATCGAAAAACACAACTGTTTTTTTGGAATTTACCGCTATTTTTTTTATTTTTTTTCGTATATCTTCCAGTTTATCGATACTAAAAGTCGTCTGAGATACGACGAGATAATCGCCTTCGCGCGAAAAATCTTCTTCGCACGGCTCCGTAACGACTTTGCATTGCGGATAATCTTCGGTTATTCCTTTTATTTCGGCGTGATTTTTATCGCCTAAAATTATGACGTTATCCCCTTTTTCTATGCTCTGCGTTACGCGCGATTTAACTTTTTTTACGAGCGGACAGGTCGCGTCGATAACGGTAACGCCGTTTTTCTCGTATTCGAGTACCTTTTTTTTACTCGCTCCGTGCGCGCTGATAACCACAACGTCGCCTGTATGCGGTTCTTTTTTAAGCACGAAAAGTCCTTTTTTTTCGAGATTTTCAACGACTTTTTTGTTGTGTATAAGCGGATGATTCGAGTATGCTCTGCCGAATTCGTCGCACGTCAGCAATGCGATCGAAACCGCATTCTTTACGCCGTCGCAAAATCCCGCGTGTTTTGCAAGAATTATCCGCATATTTTTTTTATTGCCGTTTCCGCGACTTCGTCTATCGTCATAAATGAAGTGTCTATAACCATTGCGTCGTCGCAAATGGTAAGCGGAGCAAAAGACCTGTTTTTGTCCTGTTCGTCCCTTGCTTCCATCTCTTTTTGAAGTTCTTCTACGCTATGCTCTTCACCCTTTGCCGCAAGTTCCGCCTGTCTGCGTTTTGCTCGGACAAGACTGTTTGCCGTAAGGTAAAATTTGAAATCCGCGTCGGGTAAAACGTAACTTCCTATATCCCTTCCGTCGAGTACGCAATCGGTTTTCGACGCTATTTCACGTTGCAGTTCGACTAATTTTATTCTTACCGCGGGGATTTTCGAAACCGTGCTTGCCGCCATCGATATGCGGTTTTCACGAATGAACGGCGTTACGTTTTCGCCGTTAACCGATACCTGTTGTACTCCGTTTTCTTCCCAAACCGCCATTTCCAAACCTTTCAGCGATTCGATTACGTTTTTTTCGTCGGACGGCAAGACGCCTTTTTCGAGAACGTAATACGCTATGGCGCGGTACATCGCACCGGTGTCGAGATACGCTATGCCGAGTTTTTGCGCAAGAAACTTCGCTATAGTGCTTTTTCCGCTGCCGCTCGGTCCGTCAATTGCTATTTTCATTCCTTTGCTCCTTTTTTTAATCTTTTTCGATAACGTTTTTACCTGCCAAATACCCCGTGGCAAACGCGATTTGCAGGTTAAAACCGCCCGTCAGCGCGTCTGCGTCGATAACTTCTCCGGCAAAAAACATATTGTTTACGAGTTTGCTTCGCAGCGTTTTCGGGTTAATTTCTTTTACGTTTACTCCGCCTGCCGTAACGATCGCGGTAGAAACATCTTCCGTGCTTTTAAGCGAAAACGTAAGTTTTTTAAGCGTTTTTAACAGTTTTTTCCGTTCTTCGCGGTTAATCGAATTAAGCGGTTTCTCTTCCGGTATTCCGCTTAAGGCAATGACGAACGGTATTAAACTGCTTGGAAGCAGTTCGCTTAACCCGTTTTTCAGCATTTTATTCTTAAATTCTTCGAAATCGCGTAATAGCCTTTCGTCGAGTTTTTTCTCGTCAAGGGCGGGTTTTAAGTCAATCGATAAACGTATTTCGTCGAAGTTAAGTCGATTTATTTTGCTCGATAACGTAAGAATAATCGGTCCGCTTACTCCGTGACGTGTGAAAAGCATTTCTCCGAATTCGGAATAAAGGGTTGCGCCGTTTTTTACGTCGATTACGTTTGCGCTAACGTGTTTAAGGGATAATCCTTCTATTTTAGGTAGTTTTTCAAGCGGAACGCACTCGCCGCGCGAGTTTATCGCACCCGAAACGGTCAGACCGCACAAAGCGGCAACCGGTTCTATTATCGAATGGCCGACGGATTTAGCGAAAACGTATCCGTCGCCCGTACTGCCCGTAAGCGGATAACTTATTCCGCCGGTGCAAATTACCGCTTTGTCCGGGAAATAACTTCCTTTGTCGGTTTTTATTTCGGTGACGATTCCGTTTTCGACGGTAAGAGCGGTAACTTTTTCGTTAAGTTTTATCTTAACGCCCGCTCTTTTAGCCCCTTCCGATAACGCTTTTATTACGTCGCTCGACTTGTCGGAAGCAGGAAAAACCCTGTTTCCGCGTTCGATTTTAAGCGGTAATCCCAGATTTTCGAAAAAATCCATACATTTTGCGCTGTCGAAAGATTTTAATGCGGCGTAAAGGAACTTCTTATTCGTGACCACGTTTTGCATAAAACCGTCAAAATCCGTGGCGTTGGTAAGATTGCACCGCCCTTTACCCGTAATAAATATTTTTTTTCCTATTTTTTCGTTTTTTTCGATAACCGTAACGTCCGCGCCGTTATTCGCCGCGGTAATCGCACACATTAAACCTGCGGCGCCGCCGCCGATAACGTATACTTTCATTACGAAATCGTCGCAAGAATCGCTTGCGTGTCCACCGTCGCGCCCACCGATACCGCTACGTTTACCGTTCCGTCGCAAGGAGCGGCAATGTCGTTTTCCATTTTCATTGCTTCGAGAACGACTATCGGGTCGCCTTTTTTAACTTTAGTGCCGTTTTGCGCAACGATTTTAAGAACCGTACCCGGCATCGGCGAATAAACGGGCGTTCCGTTTTTCGGTGCGTCGGTTGCGACCGGTCTTTCGTTGTTTATAAGCGGAAGCGTCGTAATTTGTTTTTCCGCAGGAACTGCCGACGGTTTTTCGGGCGCAACGTAATCGTAGTCGTCTATTTCCACTAAGTATTTTTTGCCGTTAACTTTAACGGTAAGGTTGCGTTTATGTTCTTCTTCTCTCTTTTTGAAGAATTTTTCGCTTACTTGCGGGAACATACAATAACTCAGCACGTCTTCTTCCTTAGTATAATACTTAATCATTTCCTGCTTGTACTTTTCGTATTCCGGAGCGATTAAATCTGCCGGACGGCAAGTAATGCGCGGTTCGTCGCCGATACATTTTTTAACGACTTCGGCGTCGGGTTCGGCAGGAAGTTTGCCGTATTCGCCTTTTAACAGTCCTTTAACTTCTTTCGTAACCATTTTATAGCGTTCGCCGGAAATAACGTTAAGCACGGCTTGCGTTCCTACGATCTGACTCGTAGGTGTAACGAGCGGCGGATACCCCATATCTTTTCTTACTCTCGGAACTTCCGCCAGAACTTCCGGGTATTTATCGCTTGCGCCCTGCTCTTTAAGTTGGTTAAGCAAATTGCTCATCATTCCACCGGGTACCTGATATATTAAGGTCTTCACGTCGACGTTAAGAACTTTAGGATTGAGATAACCTTCGTCTTTGAGCCTGTCCGCAACTTTACGGAAGTGCGCGGAAATATCGTTAAGCAAAGCAAGATCGAGTCTGGTATCGCGTTCGGTGCCTTTTAATGTTGCGACAAGCGATTCGGTTGCCGGTTGGCTCGTGCCGTTTGCAAGCGGAGATAAAGCGGTGTCTACTATATCGACGCCGGCTTCTGCGGCTTTAAGGTACGTCATCGAGCCGGTTCCAGTAGTGTTGTGCGTGTGCAGATGGACCGGAACGCCGATTTCGGATTTTATCGCCTTTACAAGAGCGTAAGCGTCGTACGGAAGAAGTAAGTTCGCCATATCCTTGATGCAAATAATATCCGCGCCCATATCGACGAGTTTTTTGGATAAATCTACGAAATATTCGAGATTATGAACGGGGCTCGTGGTGTAACTAAGGGCGGCTTCGACAGTTCCGCCGCAATCTTTTGCCGATTTTATCGCCTGTTCGAGATTTCTTACGTCGTTAAGCGCGTCGAAAATACGAAGTATGTCGATACCGTTTTCAACCGATTTTTTTACGAATTTGTCAACGATGTCGTCTGCGTAATGTTTATAACCGAGTAGGTTTTGCCCTCTTAAAAGCATTTGAAGTTTGGTGTTCGGCATTCCTTTGCGCAAAGCGCGAAGTCTGTCCCACGGGTCTTCGTTAAGGAATCTAAGACAAGCGTCGTACGTCGCTCCGCCCCAACATTCGACGGAATAGTACCCTACTTTGTCGATTTTGTCGAGAACGGGTAGCATATCTTCGGTACGCATACGAGTAGCCGCTTGCGATTGATGTGCGTCACGCAGAATAGTTTCGGTTATATATAATTTTTTATCGCTCATTTTTAATTAACCTCCGATTGTTACGCAAACATTGCGATAAGAACGCCTGCCGCAACGGCAGAACCGATTACGCCCGCTACGTTCGGTCCCATAGCGTGCATTAACAGATAATTGTTGGGATCTTCTTTCCTGCCTACGTCCTGAGCGACTCTCGCCGCCATAGGAACGGCGCTGACGCCTGCCGCACCGATAAGCGGATTGATTTTGCCTTTCGAAAGTTTGCAAAGCAGTTTTCCGAGAAGAACGCCGCCTGCCGTTCCGAAACTGAACGCGATAACGCCCAGTACGATGATTTCAAGCGTTTGAAGTTGTAAGAACACGGGCGCGAACGCTTTCGTACCGACCGTTATTCCGAGGAAAATCGTTATTATATTGATAAGTTCGTTTTGCGCGGTTGCGCTCAAACGCGGAACTACGCCCGATTCTTTTATAAGGTTGCCGAGCATAAGCATTCCGAGCAAAGGCAAAGCCGACGGAAGAATAATTCCCACAACGCCCGTAACGATTACCGGGAACATTATTTTTTCTTTCTTGCTTACGGGGCGAAGTTGTTCCATACGGATTAAACGTTCTTTCTTCGTCGTAAGAAGTTTCATTATAGGCGGTTGAATTACGGGAACGAGAGCCATATACGAGTATGCGGCTACGGCAATCGCCGGTAAAAGGTCGCTTTGTCCCATTTTTTGCGTGAGATATATAGCAGTCGGTCCGTCCGCTCCGCCGATAATCGCTATCGAAGAACGCCGCGGCTTCGTTAAATCCGAGCAATAATGCTCCGATAAACGTGATAAATATGCCGAGTTGCGCCGCTGCGCCAAGCAAAAGACTTTTCGGATTTGCAATCAGCGGTCCGAAATCAGTCATCGCGCCGATGCCAAGGAAAATAAGCGGCGGGAAAATAACCCAGTCTACTCCTTTGTACAGATAGTAGAACAAACCTTTTTCCGCAATTATGCCGTACGTATAGCAGTCCGCGCCGAACGCCCCTACCGCACCGAGCGAACCGTTCCAGTTGGTTTGCATAAAGTTTATCAGTCCGTCAAAGGAAGTTTGTAAGGCTTCCGCGCTTGCGCCGGAATAAGATAAACCGTACGCAGAGCAGAGTTGTTCGAGCGTGCCCGACGCAATAAGCCTGCCCGCTTCGTCGGTAAACGTGTAACCGCCTTGTCCGTAAAGAACGGAATATGCGCCGGGAATGTTGATGATAAACATACCGAACGCTATCGCAAGCAACAAATTCGGTTCGAATTTTTTCGCTATCGCAAGGAAAAGGAATATAGCCGCAATTACGAGCATTATCAGTTGTCCCCAGATACCGAGTGAATAACCGTTCATAACGTAGTAATCGGGCACGGCGGTTTTGAACCCCGTCGAATTCCAAAGATTAACAAACCAGTCGCCTATTTTCGACGCAAAAAGTTCAGTCATTCGCTTTCTCCTTTACCGATACGATTTTAATTCTGTCGTGCGGTTTTCCGTCGGTTGCGGTGGCGGCAACGTACGTTTTTACCGACTGTTCGATAACCGACATCGTTTCTTCGTCGATAACGGTTTTTTCTTCCGTCGGTTCCTCTACGTTCCGTTCGGAATCAACGACTTCGCTTTGAGCGGATTTTTTACGAAAAACTTTTTGTAATTTGCTTTTGATAATCGGATTTGCTTTGTCCAGCCCATTAAGAATCAGCCGCAACAGGTGTATTGCGCCGATGAGCAAAGCGAGCATAACGAACGTCATACCCAAACCTATCAGCGTCGTAATCCCGCCGGTCGACCATTTTTCGGCAGAAGACAAACCGAGTAACATAAAAATATACATTCTGCGCCTCCTGATCGTGCTATTTCAATTATACTTTGAGAAAGTTTTTTTTGCAATATTTCAAATTGCTTTTTGTGTTTAAAAATCGAATTAAAAAGGAACGGTTTAGCGTATGTTGCTCCCGAAGATATTATTTTGTCGAAAAAAGCCGCGATTATTCGCGACTTAGGGATCTTTTGAATCGTTTTTGCGGTTTACAGGCTGTTAAGATAAGCGACTTCCTTAGGCGTAAGGTATCTGTACGCGCCTCTGCTTAGTCCGCCGAGTTTAAGGTCGCCTATTTTGATTCTTTTCAAAAACGCAACAGTTTTGCCGACGGTTTCGAACATTTTGTGTATTTCTCTGTTCTTTCCTTCGTAAATCGTTATTTCCAGGCGAGTAAACTTTTCGTTCCTGTCAAGAACTTTGATTTTACATCTTCTGAGTTTAACTCCGTCTACGGTTACGCCGTTTCTGAGTCTGGCGAGATCGCTTTCTTCGATTTCTCCTTCGATTTTGGCTACGTAGGTTTTGGAAATCTCGTTGATGGGTTGCGTGAGTTTGTTGCTCAACGCCCCGTCGTTGGTTAAAAGCAAAAGTCCTTCCGTGTCGTAATCCAGTCTGCCAATAGGAAAAATTCTTTTGTTTTGAAAATCTTCCAGGTAATCGAATACCGTTTTTCTGCCTTTTTCGTCGCTTAACGAGCAAATACAACCCTTCGGCTTATATAACATTATATAAATAAGTTTCGTGACGAGGCTGATTTTTTGTCCGTCTACGGTAACGGTATCGTTTTCTTCGTCGACGTCCGTCGCAAGTGCGGTAACAGGTTTACCGTTGATTTTGACTTTTCCGCTCGTGACGAGTTCTTCCGCGGCGCGGCGAGAACATATTCCCGACGACGCAATATATTTGTTAATTCTCATATTTTATCTCGCTTTTGTTTTGATTACGTCGCTATTTTACTATATTTTTAACGTAATATCAAGCGTTTTGCGACATTGAAAATCCTTTATCCAAAAGTGCGATACTCTTTCCGTAAGTGTCGCCCTCGTTGAGAACTACGCAAATAAGCGTGGTGCCGTTTCTCGTCGCGGACGAAACCAGACATCTGCCCGATTTTTTGGTGTAACCCGTTTTAACTCCGTTTGCCCCGTCGTACAACGACAGGATTTTGTTCTTATTAGTCAAACGACGTCGGCTTTCTCCGGTGCCGACGGTTACGTTTTTAGTGCCGACGATTTCGGCAAAAATCGGATTTTTCATTGCGATTGCGGTAATTTTTGCTAAATCGTGCGCTGAAGTATAGTGTTTTTCGTCGTGTAAACCGTGCGGATTCGTAAAATGCGTGTTATTTAGTCCGATACTTTCCGCTCGTAAGTTCATTATTTCCGCAAAAGTGTCTTCGTTTTTTGCAACGTGGTTCGCTATTGCAACCGCAGCGTCGTTGCCGCTACGGAGCATCAGGCAATACAACAACTCTTTTATCGTAAGTTCTTCCCCTTCTTTAAGATAAACAGAACTTCCTTCTATTCCGACCGCTCGTTTGTCGACAACGACTTTTTCGTCCGGGCGGCAGTTCTCCAAGGCGATAAGCGCCGTCATAATCTTAGTAGTACTTGCCATTTCAAGCGGAATGTCCGCGTTTTCGGACAAAAGCAATTTTCCGTCGTCGAGTCTTATTACGGCATAACCGCTTCCCGATTGAGCGTAGGCTGCATTTTGCGGCGATTTTTTACTTAAAAAAGTACTTATTGACAAAAAAATAACGATTATTGCGATCGATAAAACGAAAATCAGTGCGAAAAAAGTTCTATAATTCCTTCCAGACAATCTTCCCATTTATCCCCTCCGTCGATTTTGATAAAGCGTACGTTGCAATCGTCCATCACGAGAAAACCGAGCGGCGAAACGCTCGCTCCGCCTCCGCCCGCTCCGAACGGCGCAAACGTTTTTTTAACGGTCGCTTTTCCGTCGGCTTCTCCGCCGCCGCACGCAAAGCCCGTTATTGACTTGCAAATAGGTATTACGGTAAAACCGTTACCCCTTATCGGCGTGCCGATTACGGTATCGGCGGATATAGAGTCTTTTATGTTTTTCGTTATATTGCAGATGAGTTCACACGTTTCCATATTCAATTTCTCCTAAGACTTATTGTTTGCAATACGGACGAAAATATTAAAAACAAATTTGTCTTTATCGAAGCGTCAAATTGTATGAAAAAAATATCGTCTTCGTTGTCGGTGACGATTACGTCGGCGTTGTTTAATAAAAAATCGAGCGTCTTTCCGATTTTAACGAATGACGCGCCGAACAACTTTCTTTCGAACGAGGTAATTGCTTTGGGACGGGTGGCGTATACTTTAATTTTGTAATCAATAGGACGTTTTAATCGTATTTTGTTTAATCGAATTTTTACAGGCAAACGCAATTTGCGATGTTTTTTTGATTTAATTTTCTTTCTTTTTTTACTGCAAAACCGAAAAAATCCTATTTGCGCGCAAAAATATCTTATTTGTCGCGAACTTGCATAAAACGCAACAACTTTTATCCTAAACGGAAAGCAAATTAAAAATATTATGATTAAATATGCAATAAAAAAGAATACCATAACTAACTATAGTATTCTTAAATTTCGGATTTATATTAAATTTCTTAAAACCGATTTTTAATTATCAGAGTCAACTACTACGATGTCCTCGTCTTTGAGAAAATCGGGTTTTTCGTCGTCGATATCGTCATAATATTTATCAACGTCGTCGGTGTTATACAAGTCTTTATTACGAATTTCGTAAATGTTGGAACTCGTCTGATTATACTTATCGGAAGTTTGCATCGTATTAAGAAGTTCTCCGTAATCGGGCAAAGCGTCGAGCGATTTGAGTTGGAACCGTTTAAGGAAGTTATCGGTCGTACCGTAAAGGACGGGTTTTCCGGGAGTGTCCTTTCTTCCTACGGGTTGGATCAGTTCCGCTCTCATAAGAACGCCGATTGCGTAGTCGCTGCTTATTCCGCCTCTTATTTCTTCTATTTCGCCTCTCGTTACCGGTTGACGATAAGCGATAATGGAAAGCGTCTGCAGTACCGTTGCGCTTAACTGTCTTTCTTTGATCGGACGAAGAATATCGGCTAGAAGGTCGCTGTATTCGGGGTTCGTCTGGAATTGATAAGTCGAGTTGAATTCGATAAGGATAATACCGTTTTTACCGGAATACTTCTCTTTTATCTCGCTCAGAGCGGTTTTTATTTCTTTTTCGGTGTAGTCCGCTCCGAATGCTTCTTTTATATTTTTATAGGTTACTCCGCTTGCTGCGGCAAAGATCAAAGCCTCAATTATATTCGTCAACATCTTTCAGTAAATCCCCTTCCTCGTCGGTAACGTCTTGGTCGTTGTGAACGAGATAAATATCGTCGTCGAAGTTTTCTTGCGTCGCTTGCGCGATTTGTTTTCTTATGATTTCCAGTATTGCTAGGAATATCGTAAGCAGTTCCGTCTTTGTGTAATCCGTTTCAAAAAGACTGAAAAAACTTACTTTGTTCTCTTTTCTTATTCTTTTCGTTATGTCTACGACTTTTTCGGTTACGGTAAATCTATCCTTAATAATGGTTGCTACAGGCGGAGCCTTTTCCATTATTTCCGCTTTTTCGAGTACCAGTTTGTATGCGTCGAGCAGTTTTTCAAGCGTCAGATTTTTTGCAACGAGTTTGTAATCGCTTTCGTCGTATTGCGGTTCGGGATAAAATACGTTAATAACTTCTCTGGGTTTAAGTTTTTCCGGGTATTCGTCGAGAAGTTTTTTGCGTACTTCTTCGATTATCATTGCTTCTGCGTCCGAATAATCGTTTCCGTAGTCCATATAAGAATCGTCGTCGTCATAATACGGCGTAGCCGGCGGCGTCATTTTAGCCGATTTTATTTCGATCAGTAAAGCCGCAAAAATTATGTACTGCGACACGTATTCGTAGTTAAGTTCTTTAAGCGTCTGGACGTAGTGCAGGTATTGAGTGGTAATATCGCTGATAAATATCTCCATTACGTCGATCTTTGCTTCTTTTACAAACTTAACGAGCAAATCGATCGGACCGTCGAAATCTTGCGTCGCGATGTGGAATTTTACGTCTTCGACCGAACTGTTTATGTATCCTGCCATATTTATCCCCCCGTAACGAGCGCAATCAGCCGCAATGCCAGTTGTTGTACCTGATAAAACACGTTGTATTCTCTTAATCCTATGTAATTAAGAACGTTGCTTACGACGATAAGCGCAAGCAAAACCGTCCAGCCGTACTTAAACATAAACGTAGAAAAACCGTTTCCCCTAGGTAAAAACGAATTTACGAAATTAAAACCGTCAAGCGGATATATCGGCAAAACGTTAAAAAACGCAAGCATAACGTTGAAAATTATAAAATATGCAAGCATATTGTAAAACAAAACGCCGAGTAAGCGAACTCGTGACGCGCTTGCCGCAAGGACGAGTAAGTGCGGGTACAACAAGAATATCAACAATAATCCTATTCCCGCCATTATTAAGTTTGCGGTAATTCCGGCTAGTGAAACCAGAATAATTCCCGCTTTCTTGTTTTTGAAGTTTGCCGGGTTAATCGGAACGGGTTTTGCCCAACCGAAACCTACAAACGCCAACAAAATCAAACCTATCCAGTCAAAATGAACCAAAGGATTAAAGGAAAGTCTGCCGGCTTGCTTAGCGGTATCGTCGCCGCACCATAACGCAACGTACCCGTGCGCAACTTCGTGTCCGACTATGGCGAGAGTCGCGCTCACTGCGACCGCTACTACGGATATTAAAATTTCAGATATGCTTAGACCTGAAGTAATCAGGGAAAGAATCATATGTTCTCCGATTTATTTACTCGACGGCGTGCCGTCGCTTACGCTTATATTATTTAGATAATATA
>CAJLYQ010000047.1 GCA_905210905.1 uncultured Christensenella sp.
AAATACGTTTTTCGGTGAGTCGTCTGTCAAGGTGGATTTCCATATTGCCGGTGCCTTTGAACTCTTCGTAAATTACGTCGTCCATACGGCTGCCGGTATCGATAAGCGCGGTTGCGATAATGGTAAGGCTTCCGCCGTTTTCTATGTTTCTCGCCGCTCCGAAAAATCTCTTGGGGCTATGAAGCGCGCCGGGGTCGATACCACCGGACAAGGTTCTTCCGGTCGGAGCGATCGTAAGATTGTACGCTCTTGCAAGTCTGGTAAGGCTGTCCATCAATATTACTACGTCTTCGCCGAGTTCCACGAGGCGTTTTGCTCTTTCGAGAACGAGTTCGGCAGCCTTAGTGTGATGTTCGGGCATTTCGTCGAAAGTGGAGTAAACGACTTCGCCTTTTATCGAACGCTGCATATCCGTTACTTCTTCAGGACGTTCGTCGATAAGAAGAACGATAAGATGCGCCGACGGGTAGTTTACGGATATACTGTTTGCTACTTTTTTGAGCAAAGTGGTTTTACCTGCTTTCGGCGGAGATACGATCATTGCTCTCTGACCTTTCCCTATAGGTGCGACTAGGTCGATACTTCTTATCGCAAGGTCGTTTTTCTCGCCGTCGATTTCGAGTCTGAATCTGGAATCGGGATAAATCGGAGTAAGATAATCGAAGTTCTTTCTTTTGAATGCGGTTTCCGGACTGCGGCCGTTCACTTCAAGTACGTTTACAACGCCAGCCGGACGATTGTCGCATATTTTTCTCGCTTCCGCTTTAATCCAGTCGCCTTTTCTTAATCCGCATTTTTTAATCTTCTGCGCCGCGATATACGCGTCTTTCTCTCCGCCTTCGTAGTTATGCGCTCTCAAAAAGCCGTAACCGTCCGGCATTATTTCGAGTACGCCTTCTTTGAGTTCAAGCGGAAGTTCTTCCTGTTGCGGATTGCCAGACGCAGGTTGTTCTTCATTTTCAGTCGGCTTTTTATCCGCATCAGCATTAACTTGTTGGGTGGGTTGGGTGGGCGTATAATCTCGTTTTATAGCGGGCTTTTTTTGCATAGCGGAATCGTAAACGCGCTTATACTGCTTCTTTTCGGGTTCCGTCGGTTCGTCGGTAAACGCTTTGTCTACGGTGGACGTCACGTTTTTAAGAATGGCGTTCTTAATCGGTTTTTCGATTAAAAGCGCGTATTCTTCTTCGCCGTTCAACTTTTTTTCGCGCGAATCGTTTATATCTCCGCTATCTCTGAGCGTAATTCTGCCCGGCGTTTTCGGCGGCCTTCCCGCTTTTCTTTCTATTTTTTCTTCTTTCTTTTCAAGCCCTTCTTTTGCTATCGTTTCGCAAATAGAGGATATCAAGTCGCCCTTTTTCATCGACGTGGGACTTTTTACGCCGAGAGTTCTGCCGATTATTCTCAGTTCGTACAACGGCATTGATTCGAGCGTATCCTCGTTAAAATTTGTGTAATCGTATGCGGTCATTATTTGGTTTATTCCTCCGATTTTATCGAACTATTTAATTGTTAATTACATAAAAATTCTATATCTAATATAATAATCGTTAATGCTTAAAAAAAACTAACTATTAGACTTTATTCACCTGTTAATGGAATTATAACCCCCATAACGCGCTTTTCGGGCAATCCGAACTACAAATTACGGACGCAATGCACCGAAAATATAAACGTTTTTACAGACTATAAACCTTATTTATCCTATTGATTTGTTTCTGGGAAACTGTAACTTTTATGATACAAATATTTTATCATCGAAAAACGAAAATGTCAAGCAGGCAAAACGTATTGCCGCATTGATCCGATAGAAAAACGGTCAGAATTTTTGCAACTTTTGTTTTATTTTCGTTTTGTTGCCGTTTTCGTCGACGATATAGGTATTGTCGAGATGTGCTTTAAGACTGCTTTTCATACTCTCGACGTACTCTTTTCTGAGTTTTGCCTGTTCTTCTTTCTCTTCGTCGGTCAAACCGTGTTCTCTGGATTTTCTCGCAAGATGATTTATTCTTTCTACGTCTACCATTATTGCTTCTCCTTAAGTAAATTATACCACGTTATCGAAAAAATGCACGTTT
The DNA here is from genome assembly GCA_905210905.1 of uncultured Christensenella sp. Classification (GTDB taxonomy): domain Bacteria; phylum Bacillota; class Clostridia; order Christensenellales; family DTU072; genus CAG-1782. The sequence goes on from CAJLYQ010000047.1 coordinate 2,079, forward strand.
TTTTATCTATATAAACGACAAAATCGCTCGGATTACAAAGTTCAATTATCTTTCCGATATCCCCAAACGACTTTCCTTCCCGAGGAATTCCAAAGTTTTTCAAACCCTTCGGGTTCGGTTTCGCTCTCAACGAATATAGTAAGGTTTTTACAGTTATAAAAAGCGTGTTTTCCTATCGAAACGACGTTTTCTCCTATCGTAATCTCGCTCAACTTTTCGCACGAACGGAACGCGTACGAACGGATTTCTTCGAGCGAAACGGGCAAAACTACGTTATCGAGCGATTTACATTCGGCAAAAGCGTTTTTCCCTATCGAAACGAGTCCTTCGTTTAACGTGATTTCTTTAAGTTTTTCACATCCGTAAAAAGCGTAATCTTCGATATATTTTACCTTACCGCTTAGCCTTACCGCCGTTAATCCGTTACAACCGTAAAACGCTCTCGAGCCTATCGATTCAAGGTTTTTACCAAAAGTTATTTCGCCGAGCGCAACGCAGTTTTTGAACGCCCTGTCGCCTATCGACTTAATACCGTCGCCGAAAGAAACGGTTTTAAGTTCGGCACAACCCGAAAAAGCGGAATCGGCAATAGTTTCCACGCCGTTCGGAACGGCTATCGAGCCCAAAGCGACGCAGTTAAAAAACGCGTGATCGGATATTGCTTTAAGGCGGCTTTCTTCTCCGTTTTTTGCGAAAGAAACCGTTTTTAGCGTTTTACACCCGGAAAGAACGGAATTTCCTATCTCTTTGAGAGAAGACGGAAGTTCTATCGAAGTAAGTTTTTCGCAATGGTAAAACGCATACGAACCCATTTTTTGCAACCCCGACGCTTTGGCAAAATACGCTTCGGCAAGGTTTGGACATTTTGAAAAAGCACCCCTGCCTATATACTTAAGTTCGGTCGAAACGCTGGAAACGGCAATGACGTTTTCGTTCTTGTAAAACGCGTAATCCGCCACGCCCCTGAGGTCGTCCTTGTCGAGAATAAGGTTGGTTACCGACCCGACGTAGCCGACAGCCCAACCGCCGAAATATACCGCGCCGTCCCCTTTCGTGTCGGATTTAAGAAAACTCGTGTTGTTAAACGCTCTTATTCCTATCCTTTCAAGGGTCTTCGGAAACAGCCCTTTCGTGCTGCCGTTAATTCTCGTCAAATTAGCGCATCCGTAAAAAGCGTAATCGTTGATTTCTTTTATGGAAAAACCGTTTCCGTCGGACGGGAACTCTATGTTCATTATCCCCGAAAGAGAAAACGCATACTTCCCTATTTTTTCGGTACTCGTGCCTACGGTCAGACTTTGCAAAATTTTCGCTCCGAAAAACGCTCTTTCTCCTATGCCTACTATCGTGTCGCTGAGCGCAACAGCACGAAGGGACGGATGTCCTGAAAAAAGTTGCGTATTCGGGTCGTAAATCATAAACGCGCGATTAGCAATACCTAGCACGTTGGATTCCCAAACCAAACCGTTAGGGTCGCTGATCGTATTATTAGAGTATATTCCGTTCAAAGCGGAATTCTTGCAACCGACTGCGTATCTGGCGTCATCCGTGCCGATATAAACCACGTTTTCGGCGTTGTTCCAAATGCTCGTGCCGTAAAATGCGACCGAGCCGATACCGTTTATCGAAGTGCCTATATCTACTGCCGAAAGCGAACCGGACAACAGTAAAACCGCGGTTTCTTCTTCGCTGCGGACTACGTACGTGTCGTTTTCTTCGTTCAGTCTAAATACGAATTTAACGTTTCCGCCGTCTGCCGTATATACGAAATCGTCGGAATTTTTCTCGTACGAGCCGTTTACCGTAACCGCCGAACCGTCTTTTGAACAGGTATATTCCGCGTGGAAAAGTCCCTCGGTAACGAGCGTTTCTCCGCTAATCGTTTCGTCGGTTTTTCTGTCGTAACGGACGGATGTTCTGTTTTTATAGTTTTCGTCCACGTAGGAGAAAGTGCCGTTTGAAAGAATTCTTCCGCTAAGAACGGTTTTCGTGCCTTCCTTAAATACGAACTCGCCCGTCGTTGCGTCGTAAGTTCCTTCCTTGTCGTCTAAGCCGTAGCGTTCGAGAACGACCGTTCCGCTTTTTTCTTTAAGTACGAAATTTTGTCCTGTCCGCCGTTTACGTCGGTGTTTCCGTAGTTCCACACCGCATACAGGGTTACGTCCGAAGTAGTCGTTTTCAACGCGGAGTCGATTTCTACGTCGGGAGTTCCGTTTTGCGTTTTCGCCCAACCTGCGAAACGGTATCCGTTAAGCGTATAGGCGTTTTCGCTTACCGTTACTTCGCTTTCCGCGCGGTAAGAAACGGCTGGCATCGTTCCGCCGAGAGAACCGGACGAAACGCCCGAAGGCAAGTTGGAATCGTATCTGAGAGTATACCATTTGCGTTTGTAAGAAATCGAATATACGTTTTCGGACGCTTTCGCGCCGAGCGTGAGAGCGATCGTTTTGTCGGCGTCGAAAGTGAAACCGTCGTATTTGTTTTTCTCTATCGAGTCGGCGGAAACGTCTATTACGTCACCGACGAACTTGTTTTCGGTAATTCTTTCGGGGAGTTCGGTTCGGGCCCAGTCGTCGGAGTAGGTTCCGTCGGTGTTTTGTTTGCGCACGCGCGCCGAAAAATCGACCGTATATTTTGCGGTTAACTTAACGTCTTTCGTTAAGGTTCTGTTGCCGACGGGTTCGTCCCCTAAAACCCACTGAGAAAAAACGGCATCGTCTTTGCCTTGCGGAACGAGATTTTTTATCGCTTCGGAAATTTTCGTTCCGACGTAAGCGACTTGCTTAGTCGTCTGCAAAGTTCCGTATTCGGTAGCGTCAAGGGTTATCGTTGCTTGACTAAGCGGAGCGAAACGAGCGTAATAGGTCGCGTCGTTTTCCGGCATTACCGACGGCAAAACCGCTTTTTCTCCCGAAAAATCGGGTTCTGCGTACCACCCCTTGAAAGAAAAACCGTCTTTAATCGGGTCCGACGGAGCAACGATGGCCTCGCCCGCCGCCGCCGTAATAGGCGCGATTTCCGTTCCGCCGTTCGTTTCGAACGTCAGCGTATAGGTCTTGGTTTTACACGCAACGAAGGAAACGGCAAGTATTGCCGCCAAAGCGATAATTATCGCCGACGCAAAAATTTTACGACATCCTTTTTTCATATGTATGCTCCCTGCCGTTTTGAAAACGACTTTCCTTAACAACCATTTGTCCTATTTATATAGACTTACAGGTTATTTATATGTATTTCACGGTGAGCATATCAAATCACGGTGAGTATATCAAACTGCTTTTTCGTTGTCAAGTAAACCCACAAAATTTGTAGGTATGAAAAAGTAAAACCGATAACTCTTCGTTTTCTCGCCGAATCCGTTTTAATTCCGACTGCCGATAAAACTCAATTAAAAACGCATAAAAGATCCGCCGGAGGGAACGTTCCCACACCGCTCGCGCCGTCACACAAACTTCTCGATCTTTTTTAATTCAACTTTGAAAAACTTATTTGTTAACTGTTTGCTTATACGACTATGTTTCTCTGCCGCGAAAAGACCTTAAAAGTAGACCCAATGATTTTTGGGTGAAAAAATGACGAAAAATTGACCTGTCTAAAAATGAAAGAAAACTCGCAAAAAAGCAAGTTTTCTTCCCGTTTTTGGTGCACCTACGCATTTTATATCCGAACTTTTTGCGCTTTCCAACTCGGAAAGCGTTATTGTTTCCGTTCCGTCCTTGTAATTGTATGTAAAAGTTATCCTATCGTCATACACATAGATCGCATTGATAAAACCGTCTATCAATCGCTGTTTTCCTTCTTGTGTGGTTAAATCTAACTTTTTGTACTTTTCTATTCCGAATAAAATCTGTTCTTTCGTAAGAAACGGCTTTTTTATCTTTTCCTGCAAGATTGTGATTTCTATTTCTTTTTTCTTTGCTTCCAACTGCGAAAGTCTGTCTTTCGTACTGTCTGTTATAATTCCTTGTTCGATTGCGGAAAGCATATTTTCGATACGTTTTTCTATATCTGCCTTTTGCTCGTTCAAACGAGGCAATCTCGGATTTTCTTCGCCTTGTAAAGCGTATAATTTATCCACAAGCAGATTGACCAATTCCGCATTTTCCAAAACGCCGAGAGCCTTTTGGATTGCGATTTCTTCCATCCATTCTTTGCGAACGGCTTTTTTATCACACAGTTTTCCTTTCTTTGCCCGTGCGCATTTATAATAGCGGTATGTTCTCGACGTTCCCGTGCCGCTCTCTCCAAACATATGCGCTCCGCATTTACCGCAAAACAATTTCAAAGTCAGAATATAGTCGTCCTCAGCCTTATGGCGTGCAGGCGCTTTTTTATTTTTGGCAAGGCGTTTTTGAACGCGCTCAAATAAATCGTCGTCTATAAGTGCAGGAATGCCGTGTTCGATGATTGTATCACGGAATTTGTACTCACCGATGTATCTGCGGTTTGACAGCATACGCTGAACAATGTTGATCGTCATTTTGCCGCCGCGGATCGTCAATATATTTTTCTCGTTCAGATAGTCTGTGATTTGCTTTATCGTCTTTCCGTCGGCATATCGTGTAAAAATTTCTTTTACGATCGGTGCGGTCGTAGGGTTGGGGTGGAAATACATTTCTTCATCGATTTCATAGCCGAATGTTACCTGCCCGCCGTTGTTTTTTCCCTTTAAGACGTTTTCTGTCATTCCGCGCACAACTTTTTCGGCAAGTTCCGCCGAATAGTATTCTGCCATTCCTTCCAAAACCGATTCAAGCAAGATTCCTTCCGAACCGTTTGCTATTGTTTCCTTTGCGGATATAACCTTTACGCCGTTCTTTTTGAGCAGCGTTTTATAATGTGCGCTGTCATAGCGGTTGCGGGCAAAACGGTCTAATTTCCAGACGATAATGCAATCGAAGGCGTGTTTATAGCTGTCTTTGATCATTCGCTGAAATTCGGGGCGGTTATCCGTCTTTGCGGAAAGCGCACGGTCTATATAATTGCCGATAACGTCTATGCCCGTATGTTCCGCAAATTCCATACATTCGCGGAGCTGCCCTTCGATAGAGGCTTCCGTTTGATTGTCCGAAGAATATCGGGCGTAAATAACAGCTTTCATCGTTTATCTCCCTTTTTTTCTTTGTGTGCATTATACCATAGAAAACTTGACAGATATAGTCATATATAGAAATTATTTCTGATTTTCTTGCAATAATTTCAAAATAGACTCTTTTAGCTTTGCATTAGCAGGAGATTTCGGATCAAAACACATTTCGATAAATTCTTTCATCTTTTTGTCATCCAAGGTTTTAGGGTTATAGTCATACAAAATTCCTTGCGGCTTATCAGTGCGCCCGAAAATATAATCGAGAGAAACGTCAAAATAATCGGCGTACCACAATAAAATAGCATTCGGAACATCGCTTTGACCACTTTCATAACGAAAAATTGCTGGCTGTGCTACTGTTCCAATCTCTTTTGCAATAAATGATTGTGACTTTCCGATGCTCTCGCGCAATGTCTTTAATCTGTTTCCAATTGTATTATTCATTATTGATATCCTCGAGTATTTATTATATACTTTTTCTAAATTAAAATCAATATGAAAATAGAATTATTTTCTAAAACTTCTCTAATAAATGCTTGACTAAATTGAATTGTTATGGTATACTGTGGCATAGAAAATGTTTGAGGTGAACGGAGTGATTAAATTTTCTTGCTAAATCATTATATTGCAAATTTCGAAAGTAGTTATGCTTTTGTGATTTGCGTTATTGCAAGAAAGTGAAATCTGTCTATATCTCAAATATAAGTATAAAATTATTTTGAGCATTTACCGAACTATGAGAGATTACTTTCTCATAGTTCTTTTTTACTTTTAAGGAGGTTTTTTATCCATGTCAGTCATAAAAATTGAAAATCTTACTTTTGCCTACCCATCGAGCTTCGATAATATATTTGAAAATGTCAGTTTTCAGATAGATACGAATTGGAAACTCGGTTTTATTGGCAGAAATGGCAGAGGAAAAACAACTTTTTTGAATATCTTGCAAGGTAAATATGAATATCAAGGAAAAATAACATCTTCCGTTCAATTTGATTATTTTCCATACAGTGTACCAGATAGAAGCAAATTAACAAATTCTATTTTACAGGGAATTTGTCCTATAGCCGAAGAATGGCAAATTATGCGTGAATTATCCTATTTGGAAGTGGATGAAAATTGTTTATACAGACCATTTGATACTTTATCAAATGGAGAACAGACAAAGGTTTTACTTGCAGCACTGTTCTTGAATGAAGGGCATTTCTTGCTTATAGACGAGCCTACCAATCATTTGGATATGCGAGCAAGAGAATTAGTTTCAGCATATTTGCGTAAGAAAAAAAGTTTTATATTAGTATCCCACGACAGATGTTTTTTGGATGGTTGTATCGACCATGTGCTTTCCATCAATCGTTCCAATATTGAAGTTCAAAGCGGAAACTATTCTTCTTATATGGAAAATTTTGAACGTCAGCAAGATTTTGAACGCAGACAAAACAGTCGATTACAAAGCGATATTCAACGGCTGCAAGAAACGACAAAACGCACCGCAAATTGGGCAAATAAGGTAGAAAAAACAAAAAATGGCATTTTAGATTCCGGATTAAAACCAGATAAGGGATATATAGGACATAAGTCAGCCAAGATGATGAAAAGAGCGAAGGTTGTAGAAGCAAGGCAGCAAAAAGAAATTGAGCAAAAATCAACATTGCTCAAAAATGTTGAAATTGAAAGCGGTCTCAAAATCTCACCATTGACATACCGTTCTGAACGGTTAATTTCTCTCTCTGACGTTGTACCGTTTTATGGCAATAACAAGGTATGTAAGCCTGTAACATTTGATATTATGCGCGGAGATAGAATTGCCCTTGAAGGTAAAAACGGTTGCGGTAAAAGCAGTATATTAAAATTGTTGTACGGACATTCAATAGATTATTTGGGGATAATAGAAAGAGGTTCAAATCTTACTATTTCTTACGTTCCGCAAGACACATCACACTTACGGGGTACACTTTCCGATTTTGCGTTTTCGGAGCATATAGATGAAAGTTTGTTTAAGGCCATTCTTCATAAAATGGGGTTTCAAAGACAACAATTTGAAAAAGATATAACAAACTTTTCGGAAGGACAGAAAAAAAAGGCTTTGATCGCTAAAAGTCTTTGCCAACAAGCACACCTATATATTTGGGATGAACCTTTGAACTTTATAGATATTTATTCGCGTATTCAAATTGAAAATTTGCTCATGCAGTTTCGGCCCACAATGATTTTTGTCGAACATGATAAAACATTTCAGAATAAAATTGCAACACGTATAATCAAATTTTAGCATCGAAATACGAACAAATGTTTGTATTTTATTGACAAACGGAAATAGATATGATATAATAAAAGAGTACAGGTGTAGATGTCGCCTGTACTCTTTTGCCATACTTTGAAATGTGTATGGCGTAGTTCTCCTCTTACAGAGGGGGAGCAGAATTTTCTGCGCAGTAGAGCGGGATTTGCCCGCGAGGTTTTCAGCGCGTATTGCGCTGCACCCGAGCCGTCTGAAAGACGAGCCGTTATGGGCTTTGTAAGCGTACAAATTTTTGAACGTGTAAAGCCCTTGTATGGTTGTTGTTTTTCGTCAGGCAATGAGGGGCTTTTTTGTGATACAATTTTTCCGAAAAAGCCGACGTTCTCTTTGCTTGAAAAAGATGTGCGATGAAAGGCTTTTTTAAGTGTACTCTTTTTATGGAGTTGAGCCTGTTTTATCTCGCATTTTTGGACGCGCGATTATGGGTTTTATTTGCGTACAATTTTAGATGTCGGGGCGCGAAAGCGTATTCAACAGTCGGCATCACAATAGAATGGCTAACCACCATAGAGCAATACGAAGTTGCTAAATACGGTTAAGGTCGGTGATATGCGAAAAGCTGTCAGCGACTTTTTTGCACACTTTTTTAGTTATCGTAGCCCTCTCCTTTCGGCGTGGGTAAAGATAAAAACAAATCAGATAAGGAGGAAGATATGAACAAACAAAGAACGATCAGACCGCCATAAAACGGCAAGCAAACAACAAAAAACGGAAAGCAAAACAGACGAAGACAGCCTGTTCCGTAGTGTGTTACACAAGCGGAGCAGACTGCCGCTTTTCGTAATGGCGAGGTACGCAAGTGGCAAGCCACTTGCCGAGCGTTCCGCTCGCCTCGTTAGGGGAAATACTTTCCCCTAATACCCTTTTATGGAAGTACAAAAAACTTTGGAGGAAAAAATTATCGAGAAGAAAACAGTAAAACGAAACAGACCAATAACCTATTCTTTCCGCGTATCGGAACGGGAACGGCGCATCATTGATGAGAAGGTAAAGACAAGCGGATTGAGCCGAACAGACTTTCTGATCCGCGCATTGACGGACAAGCCCGTTGTTGTATTCGAACGCAGCGGAGAGATATTGCAGGAACTTAAACGGCAAGGCAATAACTTAAATCAAGCGGTTCGGCGTTGTCACTTCCACCCGAATGAGAAAGAACAAGTATTGTCTGCCGCGGCAGAGTGCAAGAGAGCGTATCGCGCTTTGCTCTCCATTATCGGAGGGAACTGAAATGCCGCTTTTGAAAGGTACGGCGGGCAAAGCCATGCCTGATATGGCTATCGGCTATATTACCCGCAAGGATAAGGCAAAGTATATCGACGTGCAAAACCTTTTCATAGACGAGGATTATTCAGCGCAGTTCAAAGAAACGGCGGCGAGGTTCGGAAAATATACAGACTACGACGAGAGAAAGTATTATCATTTCAAACTTTCTCCCGACAGGAAAGATAGAGCTGATCCTCGCATGGTACATGAGTATGCGAGAGCTTGCGCGGAAAAGATGTTCAAGGGTTGCGAGTGCGTCATAGCCACGCATACGGATACGCAGACCGTTCACAGTCATATCGTGGTCAATGCCGTCCACCCTATTACGGGAAAGAAACTGCATTTTAACGACAGTGATTATACGAGGCTGAAAGATATGGCGAATGAGATCGGAGAAGAGTTCGGATTTTCCTCTTTGGATTTTCGGAAGAAAGCCGAGAACAACCGAACACAGGACGAGCAGCATATCATTCTCAAAGGCGGTACATCGTGGAAGGAAGATTTAAGAGAGGTCATTGAGGAAGGAAAACTTTTGGCAAGCGACGAGAGCGAATTTTTCGCTCATCTCGCAAAGTACGGGGTAAGCGTTACGAGAAGCAAGACGGAATACTCCTACCTGCACCCCGAAAAGAAAAAAGCTATCCGAGGGCTGAAACTCGGACAAAATTATACGAAAAGTGAGGTATTAAATGTCATTGAAAAATATGGAAACAGGACAAACTGCAACACCGCTTGCGATGTTGCAGGAAATGAACGAACAGGACAGGCAGCATATCAAAACCGATTTACTCAAAGAAGCGTTGGCGATATCGAACGAGAAATGCAACAAATTGATCGAGACGCAGAACAAGCTCATCGAGGAAATGCGGGCGGATATGGCGGCGACGGAATACGATCTGACAACAACCGTGGACAAAGCGGTACGGGAAATCAAAACGGAAACCGCGAAAACAGAGAAACTCAACGAGAGCATCGGAATACAAGTCAAAAAGGCGGTTTCGACTTCTGTAAATGATATGAAAGCGGAAATGCTGCTAAATGTGCGGGAAACATTATTCAAAACGCAGGAAGAAATCCGAAAGACCGAAAAAGAAATGGAACAGTTACGGGAGAATATCCGTTTCGAGAGCGGGTTTCGCAAATTCCTGCTGTGGCTTACACCTGCATTGCTTGTCGTGCAGACGATCGTACTTGCAATTTCATTGCTTTGACCACAACTGAATAATCGCTGAAAAGGAGAAAATGCTATCGGGAAAAAATGTCGAGAAAGAAAAAGAACACCACAGGCATACCAGATTATGAAATTGACTCGCTCGCAAGAGCATTGCTGCCCGCCATTCAATCACTCTTTGAAACGGAAGAAGGAAAAAGAGAGTTTGAAGAATGGAAGGCAGAAAGACAAAAACGACAACTGAATACAAAATTGAATAAGAAAGAGTCCTGTTGAATACATAAGGACAGACCGCATAGACGGTATTTGAAAAGATCCGCAATAAAGAGGCGGATTCTGAAAAAATAAGATAATATGTGAATTTCAGAAAGGTTGAGCCGAATATCATAAACCTTGAACAACGGCAAAAGGGCTTGCGGATATCCCGCAAGCCCTTTTACTTTATTGTAAATCCGAAAATAAAAAAGTAAATCCGAACCAATCACCCGTGATGAGTAAAAAGTTCGGATTATACCCTTTTGGTGCACCTCCAGGGACTCGAACCCTGGACCCAATGATTAAGAGTCATTTGCTCTACCAACTGAGCTAGAGGTGCATATTTTTATCTATGGTTATGGTCTGGGTAAGAGGATTCGAACCTCCGGCCTCTTGAACCCCATTCAAGCGCGCTACCAAACTGCGCCATACCCAGTTGACGCAATATATATTACTATTTTTTTTCGGGCTTGTCAATGTTTTTATGCCCTTATTTTTCTTTTTGTCAAAAAAAGTTTTTACTTTTCCTATTCGCCTTTTTCGTTCCGAACTTGTGGTTTCCGTTTATGTTTTTGCCGTTATTTTGTCGCTTTTGCGGTTTTGCCTTTCTTTCCGACAATCGTCGAGATAAGATAAGCGATCAAAAACACCGCTACGTTCGCAATAACGATCGTCGGGCCTATGGGGGTATTGACGACGCAGGCAAACAGCAGTCCGATTATCGCCGTTCCCGTCGAAATCGCCGCGGAAGTAATAACCGTTGCTCTAAAACTTTTCGTAAATCGCATTGCGGTCAGCGCGGGGAAAACCACGAGTGCGCTTATCAGCAACGCTCCTACGAGTTCCATTGCAAGTACTATTACTATCGCTATGGTTGCGGCGAGCAAAGTTTTATACGCGCCGACCTTTATCCCGGTTGCTTTCGCCACGGTTTCGTCCAGCGCAACCGCAAAAATTCTGTTATAAAACAGCAAAAACACGAGTGCGACGCCTACCGCAAGTCCACAACAAACGCCGACGTCTTTTGCCGTAAGGCACAAAATGGCGTTTCCGCCGAAAAGCGTCGTGCAAACGTCCCCTGCTACGTTGTTTCCTCCTGCAAGGTGCATAACCATATATCCTATCGCAAGCGAACCCGTGCTGAGCATTGCGATTACCGTTTCTCCTTTTATTTTGCCGTCTTCGCGGATTTTCAGCATCAATATCGCAACTATTATCGTTACCGGCACTGTAAGCAACATATTGTCGGCAAAACTCATTGCAGTTGCGGCGGCATACGCTCCGAAAGCGATATGCGACAAGCCGTCTCCGAGCATCGAATATCTTCTCAGCACGAGAACTACGCCAAGTATCCCTGCGCAAGCCGCTATCAAAGCCGTGCAAATCAATGCAAAAATCACGCTTTTATCGGCGAGATAACCGAAATTACCCATAAAATCTCCCGTTGGTCAAAAATCCGCTCAGCAAAGCGTCTTTATACTCGTCCGGCGTACCGAAAAAGTTTTTATCGTGTCCGACGTGTAATATTTTATCGGACAAAGTAAGCGCGTTATCCATATCGTGCGACACCATAATAACGGTAATACCCTTATCTTTAAGCCCGGTAATCACTCTGTACATTTCGCGCGTAACCATAGGATCGAGTCCGACTGTAGGTTCGTCGAGAATAAGTCCGTCTGCGGCGGAACATAACGCTCTGGCGAGCAAAACGCGCTGTTTTTGACCGCCGGAAAGTATTCCGAAAGGTTTTTTCTTCAGATCCTCTATCTGCATAAGGCGCATATTGCTTTCGCAAAGGGCTTTTTGCGCTTTTGTAATAAACGGTAACCAGCCGCCCCTGTTAAGGCAACCTGCCAAAACTACTTCACCTACCGTCGCAGGAAAATTACTTGCGATTTCACTTCTTTGCGGCAAAAACCCGACGTGCGCTTTTTTACCGTTTTCGTTCAAAACCGACAACTTGCCGGACATAGATTTATTCATACCGAGTATTGCGTTTATCAACGTGCTTTTTCCCGATCCGTTCTCTCCGACTACGGAAACGAACTCGCCGCCGTTTATCTTAAAATTCAAATCGGAAACCAACGCTCTTCCGTCGTATCCGAGTGCCAAATCCTGTGCTTCGACTATTAACATTATCTTATTCCTTCTTTTATTACGTACAAATTTTTCTTCATTTTCTCATAATAGCCCGTTCCGTTTTCAAGTTCTTTCTTCGTTACCGTTTGGCAGGAATCGAGCGTGTAAATCTTGCCGCCGCATTTTTCGACGATACTTTGCGCAACTTTGGTATTGCCGTTTTCAAGCACGAAAACGCCGCTCTTGCTGCTTAACGAAAACGCCTTTTCGAAATCGATTTTCTTTTGCGCCGTTATCTCGGTGTCGGTCGAACAACCGCCGAACAAAGAATCACATTCTATTCCGTAATCTCTGAACAGGTAAGCAAACGGATATCTGTCCGCAAAGTATGCCTTCTTATCGTTCATTTCGGCAAACGTTTCTTCGTATAGGGTATCCAAATCACTAAGTTTGGATACGTATTCTTTACAATTTGCTTCAAACTCGTCTTTCTTTTCGGGGAATGCGGAAGAAAGTTCTTCGGCGATCGCGTTGCACAAATCGACAGCGTTTCTTATAGACAAATAGTAGTGCTCGTCGAAGGTTTCTTCGTGGTCGTCGTGCTCGTCTTCGTGGTCGTGTACAGCGTCCATAAGTCCGACTTTTTTAGACAAATCGAGCCAAATCGACTTAGAAATATTCGTGCTTTTTCTTACGTCTTTAACCCATTTTTCCGATTCGCCGCCGATATATATAAAGACCGAGCAATTAGCGATCGCGCTTTTATCTCTCGTCGTCAATTCGTAATTGTGGGCGTCCGTTCCGGCAGGCAAAAGCATTTTCACGGAAAGGCTGTCGCCCGCTATATTCCTGACGAAGTCGTACTGCGGAAAAATCGTGCAAACCACGTCATATTTTTGTACTTCTCCGCACGATATAAGTCCGAAAACCGCACTTATTATACAAACTACGATTAAAACACCGGGTAATATTTTTTTCATTTTTTTATACCGTCCTTGCATTTTTCGCATACTCCGTACAAGACGGTTTTTCCTTTATCCAAGCAAAAACCGTTACTTTTTGCGACGTCTTCGAGTTCTTTTTCCGTTTCTTTATCTTCGATATGGACGAGTTTTCCGCAAGAAACACACTTAATATGAAAATGTTCTCTGCAACCGCGTTTATCCGCCTTATATACGGCGCACGCCTTTTCTTCGGAATATTCCCTAAGCAAAAATCCGCTTTCGAACAGTTCTCCGAGGATTCTGTATACGGTGCTTTTCCCTACTCCGTCAACGCTTTCCGCCACTTCTTCGGAAGTAAACCACTCGTCGGCGTGTCGGTTAAAAAATTCCGTTATTTCTTTCTTGTTTTTCGTATTGTACTGCATTTCTTTTTCTCACCCGAATATTATACTAATCGTCGCTCTTCGTGTCAACAATTTGAGAACGATTCTCATTTTTTATAAAAGGCAACCGCAATAACGATTACCTTTACGCCGTGTTTATATCGTTTTTATCGACTTGCTTGTTAGAATTCAAACAAATTGATACCTATGTTTTCGTCGCGTTTTCTGTCTACTCTGCCGCTAATAATCGTGATTATCATTTCGCAAGTGACGCTGACTATCGCTCTGTTAAGATGACCGCCTACTACTTCGCCTTTTACGTTTGCCGCGCTCATATGAATATGGGAATAATATTCGCCGTTCATCGTGTTAATCGTGCCGGTAAGGGAAACGATTTCGTGATCGCCGTGAAAAACGTTGGAACAGTATTTTTTCTCTACCGTATCGTAGCACCCCACGGTAAAATCGTCTGTTGCGCCCAAAGCGTTTACGTTTGCAAGCAAAACGTTTTCTTTTATTGCGATTTCTTTCATTTTTTCGAGTATTTCTTCGCCTTTATCTATTCTCGCGACAATTATATTATCAAAAACTCTGTAATCCATAACTATAATTCCTTGGGTGTTTATTTTGAATTGCTAATTTTTTATTATCTAAATCAAAATAATATTTATAATTTTACTTTTTGAAACTATTCATTGCCATCTATCACAAACACTTTTGCAACAAACTTGTAAAACTTACTATCGTAAAATGGCTCGCTTGGCAAACTAACCACGATGGCCGCTTCTCTAAATAATACATCGTTATATTTTTCATGCCGATACTCAGGGTCTGTCAGGCTTATGTCATAATAATAGTTACCTTTGTACTCGAATGAACATTTGTTTTTCCATCTCTGTAAATTGTCATCAAAACAACAATGTATTACTAAATTTTGAACTTTAACAAAAACTAAAGAATATCCTATATCTTCTGCTTCATCTTCTGTAATAAATTTTACTCTTGCCATGATTGTAATCTCCTTTATATAGTTTGGATTGTATGAACTGC
>CAJLYQ010000048.1 GCA_905210905.1 uncultured Christensenella sp.
GGGTGGGCGGGCGCCTTATATACACGCTCGTGCGCGCGGACTATACTATATAATCGCGCCCACAAACTCTTCCGCGCTGAAAGGCAGCAGATCGTCTTTCCCTTCACCTACGCCGATGTACACGACGGGCATTTCGTATTCCGCGCTGATCGCCATTACTACGCCGCCTTTTGCCGTTCCGTCGAGTTTGGTAAGTATAATTCCGTCTACGTCAATCGCTTCGTTAAACACTTCTACCTGACTAACGGCGTTTTGCCCGGTCGTAGCGTCAAGCACGATATAACTTCTCTTGTCCGCTTCAGGAAGTTCTCTGTCAATAACCCTGTTGATCTTTTCGAGTTCGTTCATCAGGTTCTTTTTATTGTGAAGCCTTCCTGCCGTATCTACGATCAGGACGTCGGTTTTTTTCGCTTTCATCGAGGCGATCGCGTCGAAAACCACGCTCGCCGGGTCGCTCCCTTCGTTGTGCTTAACTATTCTCACTCCCGCTCTTTCCGCCCAGATTTCAAGTTGTTCGCTCGCCGCCGCTCTGAACGTGTCGGCAGCGGCTACGATTACGCTTTTCCCTTGTTCTTTGAACAGGTTTGCAAGTTTCCCCACGGCGGTGGTTTTGCCTACGCCGTTAACTCCGGCTATCAGCAATACGAGCGGATATTCGTATTCCGGTATCTCGTAATCAATGGATTCGATAAGGATTCTTTTTAGTTCGTCTTTGGCTTTTTCGGGTACCGTAATGCGCTTTTGGTATACCGAATCTTTGAGTTCGTCAATAATTTGTTCGGTAGCGGTTACGCCCATATCGGCGGAAATAAGCGCGCTTTCGAGTTCTTCGTAAAACTCGTCGTCAAGCGCTTTCGCCTTAAAAACTTCGAAAATTTTCTTGGATATACTTTCTTTCGTTTTGCGTAAACCGGATTTAATTTTATCGAAAAAGCCCATACTTTACTCCTTGTTTTTATACGGCGGTGGCTTTTGCCTTTTCCGCAATCTCCAACGCTTCGCTGAGTTTAACCGAGAACACTTTGCTTACGCCTTTTTCCTGCATAGTTATACCGTACAGTTCGTTGGCGAGTTCCATCGTAGGTTTACGGTGACTTACTATGATAAACTGCGTGTTTCTGCTGAATTTTCTGAGATATTTAGCATAAACGGACGAGTTACTGTCGTCAAGCGGTGCGTCTACTTCGTCGAGTATACAGAACGGAACCGGGTTCAGTTTTATGATGGCGAATATAATCGCTATTGCGGTAAGCGCTCTTTCTCCGCCGCTTAACAAGTCGATGTTTTGCAGTTTCTTGCCCGGCGGTTCGGCTTCGATTATAATGCCTGCGTCAAGCACGCTCTGCCCGTATTCGATATCGAGATCGAGTCTTCCTTTTCCGCCGTCGAACATCTCGCTAAATACCGACGCAAAGTTCTCTTTTATCTTCGAGAAACTTTCGGTAAACTGCGTTTCCATCTTCGTAGTAAGGTCTTTAATGGTATCGGTAAGCATTTCTTTTGCCTTAACCACGTCGTCGAAGTGAATTTTGATTTTGTCGTATTCTTCCTTTAACGCGGCAAGGTCGGTTATGGCCATTTCGTTTACGTCGCCGAGTTTGGCAAGTTCTTTTTTAAGGTTCTTATTTTCCTGAACTCCTGCGGCGTCCGAATACCCTTCTATCTTCATAGAATATGCGGTTTCGTAATCGAGCCCGTACTCTTCTCTGACTTTTTCTCTTGCGGTGTCGATTTCTTTTTGAAGATTTTCTATCATCGTTTCCGCTCTCGCCTTGCGCTCGTTGCTGGCGTTGACTTTGTCCGCACATTCTTGCATTTCGCCGTACAAAATGCTTTGACGAACGGTAAGTTTCGCCTTTTGCTCGGTTATCGCGTCACGCTTTTCCTTTTCTCTTTGCAACTCCTCGTTGTCCGTGTTTTCCAAAACAAGACGTTCGAGCGTGGCTTTGTTGTTTTCTAGTTCTGCCGTGCGGATTTTTATCGCGCTGGTCGCGCTGAGTATTTCCGCTCCGAGCCTTTCTATTTCTCTTTCGAGCGTGGTTATTCCCGAAGTAAGTTCTTTGCTTCTGTTTTCGAGATTCTTTACCTTAGTAATAATCTCCGTCCTTCTTACGTTCGCTTTCTGACGCTCTTCTTCGAGTTGTATCACTTCTTCGTTCATCTTGGCGAGCATATCGTTTGCACTCGTTCTCTTGTCGGTTTGGGTACCCATTTTTTGCTGTTCGGATTCCAAACGAAGAGTTTTTGTCATTATTTCTTGTTCGCACGAAGTGATACGGGCGTTAAGTTTATCGATTTCGGACAATATTTTTTCTCTTTCGAGAATCGTGTATTGTTTGCTTTGTTCCGCCGTGGAAACGTTCTTGTCGAGTTTGAAAATAAGGTTGTCGACGACGGAAGCGGTTTTTTCCATTTCTTTAAGTTCGCCGTCGATTACGTTAAGTTCGTCCACGAGTATTTTTCTCGAACGTTCGAGTTCTTCCACCGTTTTTTTGTAGTTGACGATTTCCGCTTCCAGGCTTAACATTCTGTTGCCGACGTTTTGTGTTCTGCCGCCGGTAACCGCGCCGCTTACGGCGTAGTTTTCACCGGTAAGGGTAACGATTCTGAAAGCGTTTCTGTACTTTTCGGACATTCTGATTGCTGTGGGTTTGTCTTCGACTACGACGACTCTTCCCAGTAGAACTTCGATTGCCGGACGATATTCTCTGTCGCATTTAACCAGGTCGGCGGCTACGCCGTAGCAACCGTCTTCTTCGAGTGCGTCGTCGAAAACCGATTCGAGCGGACGGGGGCGCATTGCGGTAAGGGGCAGAAACGTACCTCTGCCGCCGCGGAACCTGTTAAGGTATTCGATTAAGTAACTCGTATCCTGCTGATTACGGGTCACCATATTGTTAATGTTGTTGCCTAAGCCGATTTCCACTGCGAGCGCGTATTTAGGCGAAACGGTGATCAAATCGCCCAAAACGCCGCAAATTCTGTTCGTAACCGACGAATCGCCGCACGTCATAAGGAATTTAACCGCCTGATCGTAGTTGGAGAAGTTGGCTTTGCTGTTTTCCTGATACGTTATCCAGGTCTTTTTCTGCGTGATCGTGTCGCGGATTTCGGCGAGTTTATCTTCCGCTTCGCGTTTTGCGACGTATTTTTTGTTAAATTCTTTTTCGAGATTTGCTTTAACTTCTTTTTTGTCTTCTCTGTCTTTTTCGATCGCCGCGATGTTTTCTTCTTCGGATTTAAGTTTACGATTGACTTCGTTAAGCGCGGTTTTCTTCTCCGCAAGGTCGGCTTTCGCCTCTTCCACGGTTTTTTCCAAACTGAGTTTTTCCGCTTTGAGTTGAGCGACGTCCCCGGTCATCGAGATGGATTCGTCCATTGCTTCGAAAATTATCGAGTTGGTAAAATCGATCTTTGTACGTTTTTCCTTAACGAGCGCGTCCGCCTCTTCGTATTCTCTTATCAGTTGTTCTTCGTCGGATTTTGCTTTGAGATAATCGTACGTTACTTTCTGATTTTCTTCGGAATAATTCCTTTTCGTAAGGGTGTTGGCTTCGACGATCTGTTTTTTCGACTTGATCTCGTTTTCCTTTTCTTCTATGAATTTTTCCGAAATTTCAATGTTTTCTTTAAGGCGTTTTTGTTCGCTGTTTTTCGTGATGGAACTGTCGGTAAGTTTCATCATACGTTCGTAAACGACCTTAAACTCGTCGTCGAGTTTGGACAGTTTTTGCGACGCTTCTTCGTATTCGGCGTTCGTATCGTCTTGTTTTTTCTTCGCATCGGCAAGTTGCGCGTTCGCCTCGTCGAGTTTCGCCTGAAGTTTTTTGCTTTCGGTTTCGCTGTTTTCGGTGACGTAAAGGAAGTGGTTTACTTCCAAATCTTTTATTCTCGATTTGATTTCGCCGGCGCGGATTGCGATAACCGCCTGCTTTTCGAGCGGCGCGATTCTTTCTTCGTAACCTCTCAGTCTTTCCGCGGTAAGGTCAAGGTTTACTTGAGTTTTGTCAAGGCTCTTCATCGCCTCGTTTCTGCTCGCCTTGTATTTGGATATACCTGCCGCCTCTTCGAAAATTTGCCGTCTGTCTTCGGGTTTCGCCGTCAAAAACGAGTCGATTTTGCCCTGTCCGATTACCGAATAGCCGTCCTTACCTATACCGGTGTCCCGGAAAAGGTTGATAAGATTTTTCAGTTTATCGCGCTGACCGTTAATATAATACTCGCTTTCGCCCGTTTTGTACATTTTACGGGTAATAACGACGGTATCGGTATCGCTTTGCAGCGTGCGATCGGCGTTGTCGAACGTAAGGGAAACTTCGCAATACCCCATCGGCTTACGAGTATTCGTTCCCTTAAAAATAACCTGATCCATCTTGTTGCCCTTACCCGTTCTCAGGTCGGACGCTCTTTGTTCACCGAGCACCCATCTTATGGCGTCGCTGACGTTACTTTTTCCGCAACCATTCGGTCCGACGATACAAGTAACGCCGTCGTTGAATTTCAGGCACAGCCTGTCGGCAAAAGATTTGAAACCCTGAACCTCTATTTGTTTGAGGTGCATATTTCCCTCCGTGTAATTTTCTACTAGAAATTATACTTTGAAACGGGCGTTTTGTAAAGCGTTATGTATCCCGAATTAAAAAACGAAGCCCGTAACGGGCTTCGTCGAAAAACGTTGTTTTTTGCGTCAATTTAGAGTTTTGTACCGCAATTATCGCAATATTTGCTATTGCCGTCAACGGTTTCTCCGCAGGAAGAGCAGGTTTTTTTAAGTTGCTTTCCGCATTCGGGGCAGAACATGCTGTCCTTTTCCGTTTCCGCTCCGCAGTAAGGACAACGGGGCTTTTCTTCGGTAGATTTAACTGCGGACGCCACCGCTTTTACGGCAGGGGTGATTTCTTCGCCCATCTCGTTTACGACGGGTACTTTCTCGTTTTTCATATACCGCGCCATTTCTCTGTTGAACCCGATTACCGTAATCATAAGTCCTATCGCTATCATCGGGAAACCGATGAAAAGGCACCAGAACAATTTCGGACCCGTCATATCGCTCGAATTAAATGCTTTAAAAAAATCGACGAAACCTACTATCGCAAATATAAGTCCCGCGCCGAGAACGCACGGTCCGATGATTTTTAATTTCTTTTTCGTTTTTTCGTGTTTGATTTTACGTTCGTTTTCGTTGTTACCGTTCATCGTTATTCCTCTATTCTTGTGATATTGTCTCCTTCTCCCCAAAGTTGTTCGAGCGCAAAATAGCCGCGCATTTCTTTATTGAAAATATGCACGATTACGCTTGCGTAGTCCACTACTACCCATCTGCCCTCTCTCACGCCTTCTTTTCTTTGTGCGTAAACGCCTTTCTTTTCCATTTTTTCTTCCAGAAAATCGCAAAGCGTGCGGACGTGGGTGTTGTTTCTGCCCGTCATAATTATCATATAGTCGGCGATTTCGGTTTTCGCCGCAACGTCGATTACCGTAAGGTCGTCTACTTTCTTTTCTTTAAGTACTTCTACTATTGCGTCTTTAAGTTCTTGCGGATTCATTCATATCTCCATCGTTTATTTTTTCTTCCCGTCTATGATTATAATACACGGCGCACTCTTTCGTCAAGAAGTGAAAGGGCTTTCCGTCTTCGATAAGTTTTTTCATACTCGAATTAACGCACTCGACGAAACCTTTTTCAAAGTCGTTTTCGATGGTTTTTCTTAACTCGGTCACGCCGGGATAACTTCTTCCTTCTTCCAGCATATCCGCGCAAAAAACGAGTTTTCCCAGCGTCGTCATATCGGGTTTGCCCGTAGTATGATATTTTATGGCGTTAAGCACTTCTTCGTCCGTAACTCCGTATTCGTTTTTCGCCGTTTCCGCACCCAAAAATTGATGCTCGACCGCCGGCGGAACGCCGTCCATCGCCCTGTGCAGATGTTTTGCGCAGTCGTGCAAACCTGCCGCCAAAAACACTTTTTCGTAAGGAAGCCCGAGTTTTACGTTAAGTTTGAACGCATAATAAACCGTTCTTTTGACGTGTTCGAACGTCTTTTCGGGGATAGTGTTTCCGAGTTTTTCCACGACGTCTTTATGCTCGCGGTACAGACCTTTTTCGATTATTTTTTCGTATACTTTTTCGTCGATTTCGTCGGGTTTTTCGCCGAATTCGATTTTCGCTTTCACGAGCGAACCGCTTACAGCCTTGCCGACGTAGTTAAGCACGGTTACGTCCGCGCCGTAGTTTTTTCTCGCTTCTTCCGCTTTGCGCTCTACTTCTTCGACGTTTTCCCTTGCGACGACGGCGATTTTCATCGTTTTCGCCACGATTTCGGGCTTTATCCACTTCGAGAAGTTAAACATACTGTCGCCGCCGATTATAAAGTAGTTCTCTTCCGCCGCGTACTTTTTCTTTAACAAAGGCAAAACTTCGCAAGTAGGGTTTTTGTCTGCGTCGCGTTCTTTTTCCACGTCGTCGATAACGACGTATCCGCATTGTTTAAGGGCGGTTTCCGCAAGTTCGCGGCGCGCCTCGTAAGGCGCGGTACAGTTCTTGTGCGGCGGCGCAAAACTAGGGTATACGACTACTTTATCGAGGTTAAGTTCGTTTTTCGCGCACTCGACTATGCTCTTGTGTTCGTTATGAAACGGGTCGAACGCCCCGCCGAAAAATCCTGTTCTCATACCGACATTATACCCCTTTTCTCGTTTATTGGCAACTCCGTCCGTTAATAATTATCGATATGTCCAAACTCGATAAATTCCTTATAATAATCCTTGCCGGGTTTATTCTCACCGCACTGCTTCGTCCGCTCGTAAAAGACGTTGCGGCGGCGGCGTTTATCGCCTTTTTGTTGGTAATTTTACTGTTCGTTTTCGGAACGCATATTTATAACCGCAAAAAAAACAAGTCGGAAATCTCGGTAAGCGACGCGGAAAACGCTCTTTCGCTTATGGGCAACGAACAACTCGATTTTTTCTTCGAACGAACGCCGCCTGCGTACGCGCCCGAACAGAAAGACGGCGGTTTTATTTTCTTCCGAAACGACGTAAAACACTTCGTTGCGCCGAATTACAAGTTTTCTCCCACGAGTGCGGACGACGTGGCAAGGTTCTATCGCGCGGCGAAAAAAAATCGGGCGGATTCCGTTATCGTACTCGGTCGGCAACCGTCGAGAAACGTTCTCGTTTTCGCTTCTTCGCTAGACGTAAGGTTCGTTTTTCTCTCTTCGGGTAAACTGCACAAATACCTGTTAAAACAAAACGCCTTAATGCCGAAACCGCGCAAAACAAAAAAACCGTCGAAACCGTCGTTAAAAACGGTTTTTAACGGTATTTTCCTTAAAGATCGGGCAAAATATTATCTTTTAAGCGGCATAAGCGTGGCTTTTCTTTCGTTCCTTACGCCGTATAAAATTTACTACCTTGTCGCAGGCGGACTGTGCCTTATTCTTGCCGGGGTGTGTTTTTTCCGAAAAACTTAGAATTCTATATGTTTTACGTCTTTACGGGCTGAACGTCTGTAAATCACCATTTTGCTTCCCACACAACTGACGGGTTCGGCGTTAAGTGCGTCGCATACGTCGCCGATAAGTTCTTTCGCAGTGAAGTCGCAGTTGCGCAAAACGCTGATCTTTATCAGTTCTCTCGCTTCGAGTACTCCGTCGAGTTCGCCTATTATGACGTCGGTAAGACCGTTTTTGCCTATCTGAAACACGGGTTCGAGCGTTTGTCCCATTCCGCTGAGCGTCTTTCTTTCTTTTGAAGTAATCATTTCGTATCCTCCGTTTTTTCTTTGCTTTTCCGCAAAAAAAGGTCGGGGTCCTCGCCCCGACCACCGAATATGCCGTAGCAACAAGAATGTTAAAACCCGCGGTTGCAGGTGGGCAATCTGCCTTGGCCATCAGCCTTCCCCGATCGCACGGCGATCCGTACGGGGGCGTGACATCGGACAACGGACGCGAAATCCCTTTTACTTAAGTTGCGGTTCCAAATGAGCCTTGCCGCCACGAACATCTCAGTTCATTTATATTATCGCACCCGTCCGTTTGATTGTCAATACCTTTCTTTCACTTCTGACGTAAAATATTGATATTGGGATTAAACGTCGGTTTGGTATCCCTTTGGCTCTTATCGGGTTAACCTAATGTGATATTAAAACTTATTCGTTGCTTAAAAACGCGCCCGATTGCAGGGCGCGTAATTGTTTTTAACCGACTTGTGCGTCTACCGCTCTTCGCGGAAGTAGGACAATCCCAGCGAAGCCGGAGGTTGATTGCTCTTCTTATTTACTATACTTGTAACGATTAGCACAAGAATTGTTACTGCATAAGGTAATATTTGGAAAAGTTCTTTATTGACCGTTAAATAGTTTGACGCTATATACATAGCGGCAAAAACTATTGAACCGAGAATACTCCAATTAGGTTTCCATACCGTGAATATAACCAATGCAACCGCGAGCCAACCGAAAGAATCTATCTGTTTTGAAGCGCCGCCGCTAAGATAATCCATTATAAAATATAAACCTCCCAACCCTGTAATTGCGCTTCCTAGTATAGTTGCGGTATATCTATACCCGGTTACATTTATACCTGCCGCATCTGCTGCGCCGGGATTTTCACCTACTGCGCTTAAGTACAAGCCCACTCTTGTCTTTTTGAAAATAATCGTTGTAATCACAGCAAAAGCAATTGCGAGATACACCATTACGCCATGAGAGAAAAAAACTTTTCCGAACCAACCATCTATATTATTACCGGCGAAAAATTTACTCGCTACGCTAAACCCATACCCTTTGTCATCGGCTTGACATAATTTTTCGATAAAAAATTTCAAAAAGCCTACACCAAAAGTAGTAATTGTCAATCCTGTTACATTTTGATTGCACCTAAGCGAAACGGTCATAAAACTAAAGAGCAGACCGGCAAGTCCGGCAAACAACAATGTCATTAAAATCGGTATAATCACTGCGGCAAACCCGTTAATCATACTAATATCTTCCAACGATTGCAAATATATGTATTCGCCTAAACAACCGCCTATCGTCCCGATACACATAATACCGGGCGTTCCTAGATTCAGATGACCTGACTTTTCTGTAATCGTTTCTCCTATCGAACCATATAAATAAATTGTACTGAAATTAATTGCTGACCTAAGAAAAGTCCAAATCATTGTGCATTCACCTCCGTTTTATTCTTTTTGAAAGTACGGAATTTAATTTCGTAGTTTATGAAAAATTCGCTTGCTATTATAATGATAAAGAACAAACCCGTCACCATATCTGCGAACTCACCGCCAAATCCGGCTTCTGTTGCAACTTCGGATGCGCCCTGATCAAAAAAGATAACAAGCATACTTGTGCCTACCATATATATTGGATTAAATCGTGCAAGCCAACTTACCAAAATTGCGGTAAACCCTCTTCCGTCTACTATTGTGCTGGAAACGGTATGGCTCGTTCCGGCAACTAACAGATAACCGGCTAATCCACACAAAGCACCCGAAAGCATTAGCGTTCTGATAATAGTTTTTTTAACGTTTATACCGATATATTTCGCAGTTTTTTCGCTTCCGCCGATGACGGATATCTCATATCCATGTTTGGTATATCTTAAATAAATAAACATTATCACCGTTACTATTGCAACAATTATAATATTAAGTATATATTTTTTTCCAAAAATATTCGGAAAACGTCCGGTTTTGAATGTACCGAGTGCCCCGGAACCGCTCGGAACCCATTGCGAAATAGTATACAAAACTAATTGGATAGCGATGTAATTCATCATTAGAGTAAATAATGTTTCGTTTGTGTTCCATTTCGCTTTGAAAAAAGCCGGTATCACTGCCCATACGCACCCAAAGGCAATGCTTACAACAAGCATCAAAATGAGCAACACGGAATTATTAACTTCTTTCCCTAGATAAAAAACGATTATCGCCGCGCCAAAAGCCCCCATAAGCGTTTGCCCCTCTGCCCCGATATTCCAAAAGCGCATCTTAAATGCAGGCGTAACCGCTAATGCTATAAGCAACATTAATGCGGTATTTTGAAAAAACAATAATATTCGTCTGGGAGTCCCAAAAACACCAAGGAACAAATTTTTATAAAAAAATCCAAATGAACCCGACTCGAATATCTCGCTCATTATTCCGCATACGATTAATGCAAGTAGTATCGCGATTGCTCTAACTCCCAATGCACCCCATTTATTCGTACAATCTCTTTTTGAAATGTGAAAAAGCGGTTCCTTGCTTGTATTAGCGTTTGCTCTCATTGCTCTCTCCTTTTTCTGTCGCTTGATTATCTATACTGCTACTAGGCGGCGCTACGTTCGTCATCAACAACCCTAATTCGTTTTTGTCAGTCTTCCTTGCGTCGACAATACCGCTTATTTTGCCATTGCAAATCACCATTATCCTATCGCACAATCCAATCAAAACGTCTAGGTCTTCTCCTACGAATATTACCGCAACGCCTTTTTCCTTTTGGTCGTTAAGCAAATTGTAAATCGTGTACGACGAGTTTATGTCGAGTCCTCTTACGGGATACGCCGCCATAAACACGGTAGGTGCGGACGCGATTTCTCTTCCTACGAGAACTTTCTGAACGTTACCGCCGGAAAGTTTTCTTACTTCGGTTTTTACCGACGGGGTAACGACTTCGAGTTCGTTTACTACGCTTTCCGCGAGTGCATGCGGCGTTTTCCTATCAAGAATAGGCGATTTCCCTTTTCCGTAGGAACGAAGCATCATATTGTCCGTAAGGTCCATATTGCCTACCAACCCCATACCCAGTCTGTCTTCTGGAACAAACGAAAGCCTTACGCCTAAATCTCTTATCTGTGTGGGCGTTTTTGATATCAAACTGATTTTTTGCCGATCATTGTATGGATCAAAGTAGAAAATTTCTCCATTGGTGATTTTTTGCAATCCTGCTATTGCCTCTAGAAGTTCTTTTTGTCCGCTTCCTGCAATACCGGCGATACCGAGAATTTCTCCGCTCCTCGCCGCAAAGGAAACATCGTCCAAAACATTCAATCCCTCCATGTTTTTCACGCAAAGGTTTTCAACGACAAGCCTATCCTGCACATCGTGCGGCTCCGCCCTATCTATATTGAGTTCCACCTTTTTCCCTACCATCATTTCGGTAAGTTCTTTTTCGCTCGTTTCCGAAGTGTTTACCGTGGCTATGTGCTCGCCTTTCCGTAAAACGGCTACTCTGTCGGATATTTGCATAACTTCGTTGAGTTTATGGGTAATAATGATAATCGACTTGCCGTCCGCTTTCATTTTACGCAAAACGTCGAAAAGTTTTTGAATTTCCTGCGGAGTGAGAACCGCCGTAGGCTCGTCGAGTATGAGCAAATCGGCATTTTTATATAATACTTTTATAATCTCGATCGTCTGTTTTTCGCTTACAGACATATCGTATATTTTCTTGCTTATATCAACATCGAAACCGTATTTGTCTACGATGTTCTGAATTTTAACCGCTCTTTTTTTAGTAAGATGATTAAATTTTAAGTGTTTACAGAGTTTTACAAACGGTAACGCACAAATCTTTATTGTCTCCCTCGCTCTTATGTTAAATGAGATTTTTTTTAATTTATTCGTGTCGCTGATATTCTCTTTTGCTTCGTTTAGTGCGTTTACTTTATTATTTACTATTTTTTTATATTCTTGTTTTATGTCGTAACTCGGTTCTTTTTCGCCTAAAATAACGTTATCCGCAGCAGTAAACACATCAACAAGTTTAAAGTGTTGATGAACCATTCCTATGTGATAATCAAACGCATCCTTAGGCGAACGAATAATAACTTCTTGCCCTTTCACAAAAATATGACCGCTATCCGGGTAATAAATACCGGCAATCATATTCATTAATGTCGTTTTTCCGCTACCGTTTTCTCCGAGTATTGCAAGGATTTCGCCTTTATAAACTTTTAAGTCCACATTATGATTAGCTTGAACCGAACCAAATCGTTTGGAAATATTCCTTAACTCTAATGCAACAGTTTGTTCCACGCTGTTTCCTCCGTTATTGTCGAAAAAAAATAATATGGCGGAATAACGTTTTATTCCGCCATATTGTTGTTTTATACTTTATTATTTTTTATTTTCGATTTCTGTAATTCCGTCTATTCTTACATCGAAATAAGGAGCGGAACGGAATTTGCTTTCTTCGAAGATTCCGTTTTCGATCGCTTCGGTATCGCCGGTGTATGCGGGGTCGGTGTCAACGTCTGCCATATAGGTGGTAAGTTTCTTTCCGCCTACGGTGAAGTTTGCGGTGTCGAACACTTTGATTTCGCCGTTTATAAGTTTGGCTTTGACTGCCGCGATTTTTTCGGCGGTGCCTTTAGCGGCAACGGCTTCGTTGACATCGGTAAGAACTACCGAACCCGTGCTAAGCGTTCCTGTCCAATCGGGATTTATCTTTTCACCTTTAATCATGCAGTTGACTACATATTCGTAATATGGTGCCCAGTTAATTTTAGAGGAAATAATTGCGGTATTGGGGCATTGCGAAACCGTACTTCCGTTATAGGAAACATTCGGGACATTTTTCGCTTCGCAAGCCTTCGGCGCACCCCACGAGTCGGCGTGTTGGCTTATAAGTTTGCATCCGTTTTGAATGAGATACTCGGCGGTTTCTTTTTCCGCTGGTTCGTCATACCAACTCTTGGTATATTTAACGTCCATCGTTACTGTCGGGCAAACGGATTTCGCTCCGAGATAGAAAGAAGTGTAACCTGATACAACTTCCGCATAAGGATGAGCGCCCACATAACCCATTTTCGCTTCTCCGGCTTTGAATTTGCCTGCCGCAATCATTTCGTTGAGTTTAAGTCCTGCGGCAACGCCTGCAAGGTAACGACCTTCATAAATCGATGCAAACGCATTATGATAATTGCTTAATTTTTCGGTATGAGCCTTCGTTCCCGTTGCGTGACAGAACTGAACGTTCGGAAATTCTTTTGCGGCTTCGATCATAAATGATTCATGTCCGAAACTGTCGGCGAAAATAACATTGCAGCCTTTATCTACAAGGTTTGCCGCAGCGTCATAACAGTCCTGGCTTTCGCCAACGCCCTGAACGATTACAACCTGATCGTCATTAAGACCAAGACTTTGTTTTGCTTCCTTCATCGCGTCGATAAAATTCTTGTCATAAGTCGAACTTTCGCCATGCAAACAAATCAAGCCGATCTTAATATTTTCTTTACTTATCGGTTTAATTTCTTCTTCGTTACCGCAAGCGACTACGCTTACGCAAAGAGCGGCTGCAATTGCAACTACGAGCAATACTGCCAGTACTTTTTTCATTTTCATTGTTGAACCTCCGTATAAAATTTATTTTGAAATGAAAAATCGATTTAATCGGCAAAAACAAGAGATTCGTCGGTCATCGACGCTATTTTTGCCAGCGACTCAATCCTTATCCCCTGCTTTCTCAGTTCTTCTCCGCCGCCCTGAAAAGCCTTTTCGATCGCTATTCCGCACCCGACAACCGTCGCTCCCGCCTGATTGCATATATCGATCAAGCCCATAAGCGCTTTGCCGTTGGCGAGAAAATCGT
The DNA here is from genome assembly GCA_905210905.1 of uncultured Christensenella sp. GTDB lineage: Bacteria > Bacillota > Clostridia > Christensenellales > DTU072 > CAG-1782. The sequence goes on from CAJLYQ010000048.1 coordinate 13,577, forward strand.
CTACAATAAGTATTCTGTCGCCCTTTTTGAGATACTCTTTAGAAACAATAATGTCATATACTTTGTTGTGCGTATATGACATTACTTTGCTTGTATAAACGTCCGCCGAAATATTCTTCGACTGCGATTTTTTTGCGAAAACCATCGGAACCTGCATGTTGTATGCGGCAAACGCCGCTATAGCGATTCCCGACGATTCGATAGTCAGAATTTCGGTGATTTTCTCACCTCGAAAGAGCCTCTCGAACTCTTTACCCATCTCCATCAAAAGGGCGGTATCTACCCGATGATTGAGGAAACTGTCTACTTTCAGAATACTCCCCGGGAAGACCTTTCCGTAACGAACTATCTTATCTTTAAGTAATTCCATTATCTCTCCTTTCGTGAACTACACTTTCATTGTATAAACTAAAAAAATGCAAGTCAAGCAAAAAAACTCGAAAAAAAATATTTACAGTAAAATTTAGGTAAAACTTTTTTCGCTCCGTTTTGCGGCGGTTTTACACGTTGTCGTTGACGAAAATCAACGCTCCGCCGCGCTTGATTGCAAAGGAAACTTTGCTTTCGGTGGTCACGTTGGAGATACCCGTGTCCGCGCGCGCACGCGTAATAATAATGTTGCGGTACGGATAAAACAGTCCGGTCGAATCGTCCAGCGTCACGTCGCCGTCGAAAGGAAGCACGGAAACCGTCGTGCCGACGGGTTCGTTCAGTTCTACTCTTCCGTCTTTTTCGTCCGCGTAGAAAAAGTATCCGTCGGCGGTTTTTGCAATCGCTTTCAGTCCGAGCCCTTTCGCAAAGGCGAGCAGGGAGTAGTTGGCGAAGACGTGGTCGCATCTTCCGCCGTCCGTACCGTAAATAACGATTTCTTCATACCCTTTTTCTTTTGCGAAAACCACGGCTCTTTCTCCGTCGGTGTAGTCTTTGATTTGCGGACAGGTTTCTTTTTCCGCTCCGATTATTTCCGTCGTCGCGCTGTCGAAGTCACCGACTACGAACTTAGGAATAAAACCGCCGACGGCGAGGTTAACTCCGCCGTCGGCACATATTATGTCTTTTTCGGTTATTTCCGCCGTTAAAACCGGTGCGTTCAGCACAATTGCGGCGCGTTTGTTTCGATTATTCATTTTTCATTCTTCTTATTCTTGCCGATTGTTTTATGCCCATCGCAAAACCGAGTATAAGTACTATTCCGAGGACCGCCACCACAGCCATCGTTATATACTTGTCGATATCCGCGGCGAGCGAAACCTGCTGCGTTTCCACGACTAACGGGAATCCCGAACTCGTCGTGCCTTTCGATACGGTAACGGGTGCGATAACGCGGTTTTCCTTGTCGTTTACCGACAGTTTAATCGTATAATCGCCGTCGGCTACTTCGTTAAACACGTAATAACCTTTATCGTCCACCACCGTTTTTTTCACGGTTTTACCGTCGGCGTCGGTGAGTTCCGCCGCCAAAGTTTTGCCTTTCGCTCCTCTAAGTTCCAGCCGTCCGAAAATTCTTCCGGTAGGCTGATCGGCCTTGTACGGTTCGCAGGTGTTGAAATCCACGAGCGAATACGTCGATCTGTCGTAGTACGCGGGGTTAACTCCGCCCGGCGTTTTTTGCAGGAAGGTAAGTCCTATCATTTGTCTTAATTCTTCCGTCGGGACCTGCGCGCAAGGCACGGTCAGACCTTCCGTACTTTTAACGGGTTTCATATTGTTGGTCGTAAAGTAGTAATCCACGCACATAACGTGGGTAGGGTCGAAACCGCCGTACAGCGTCAAGCCTTTTGCATAAACCCAAACGCAGTTCTCTTTGAACTTTTCTCTTACTTCTTTGGCGCGTTGTTCGTTTCGTTCGCCTTTGAACTTATTAATGATGTAATAATTTTGGACGCACATATCCTTGTTTGCGATATACCCTTCGATAGGCACGCCGTGTTTTCTGATATTAATCGCCGAGTCTGCCGCAAGTTCCGCCACCGTAACGAACGTATCGTTGTTTTCTTTGTTGTATTCGTACGTTCTTCCGCTGTGGTCAACGGTTACCGTAGACGGAAAGGGCGTAAGTCCTTCGAGATAAGGGTCGAGTAGCGTTACTCTTGCCGGAAGGTAGTTTATTTCGCCTTTGTCGCGCAAAATACACATATACTCTCCGCCTGCGAGAACGAGTTGTCCGCCCATCGAGTGTCCCACGAGTCGCAACTCTTTATCGTAGTCTTTGCCGATTGCGTTCACAATACTTTCCGCAAACAGCATCGCGACTGATTTTTTCGGATTCGTCGGGTCGTCCGCCGCGGTTTTCGTACCTTTAACGGCGTTTACGTTGTCGTAAGTAATATACGTCATACCCTTTTCGAGATTAGACGTCCAGATTTTTTGGTCAACGCTGAAATCGGGTACGAGCACGGAAGGGTCGCCTTCGTTATCCGCGAGTTGGTTCCAGAAAAACACGCCCACGTTATAACCGTTGTTTATATAGTAGCGGTAAAATTCGGTATCGTATTCGTAAGACGGAAAACCTTTTTTCGCAAACGCGCTTGACGTTTTGTCTTTTAGGGACAAACCTTCTCTGACATAACTTTCGCTAGGTTTCCAGCCGTGCGTATAGATTACCGTCGGCTTGTTTGCGTCAAAAACGTAGTCTTTTTCGGGAACGTCGTTATTTACGTCGTTATACCAATAAAGTCCGCAATCGAGTTTGTTAAAATGTTCGATACCCCATTGTTCGATCGTAAGGTCGTATGCCGACGCTGCGGCTACGG
>CAJLYQ010000049.1 GCA_905210905.1 uncultured Christensenella sp.
TTATCGTATTCAAAAGTAATTTCTCCGTCGTTAAAAACGTTCAGAATTACTTTGTTTTTCGAAATCTTGTACGTTCCGGTTTGTATAACCGGACTATTCCCGGATATGTGGGTGTAAGCCCATAAGTCGGTTTTATCTATAAATTTAATCACACATTCGGCGATTCTTCCGTCAAAATTGTATCCTATGCCGTAAAAAGTTCCGATTATGTTCTTTTTCGACGAACACGCGGATAAAGAAAATACTGCCAGAACTAAAAAAAACATAACCACGAAAACCGAAACGGCACGCAACGTTTTTTTGTGCATTTGTAAGAACCTCCTCGTATATCTAATGTGTACATTATATAATGTGTGTGTCTACTTGTCAAGCGTAAAAACGGGATATACTGTACACATTCTATAATGTATAGGTGGTATAATGAAATTACGTTTGTATGAAATCCTTAATGAAAAGGGCAAAACAAAGTACTGGCTTTACATTCGTTTAGGATTAAGTTATCAAAATTTTAACAAAATAATGAACAACGAAACCGCGGGGATAAAATTCAAAACGTTGCAGGCGCTTTGCGAAGTGCTCGAATGTACGCCGAACGATTTGTTCGAAATGAGCGAAGATTAACGGAAAGGCGCGAGAAAGGATTTTTTTAGGGTTTTAACAAAAAACGAGCATTGTATTTACAGCGGCGGTTTTGCGTGTTACAATATTTGCGAAAAAAATCAACATACGGAGTTTGTTTATGAAGACGACCGGAAAAATCATAGGCGGTATTGCAATCGTTATCGTGCTGATCGCGCTTATTTTGTGCGTGGCGGCGTGTATCGACAGCGGCAACAAGACGTACGAATACGAAGGTAAAAACGTGTTCGTCGTAGGCGAAGGTTTCGATTTCGAAAATTCGAAAATTTTGAAAAAAGACAAGGACGGCAAAGTCGTAAAGACGTCGAAAATAAGCAAAAAAGACCTTTATGATTTCAGTACCGAGAAAGCGGTCGGCGAAGGGGAATTTACGGTTAAGGTATCCAACACCGAAGTTAAGGCACCCTATACGGTATGTGCCGCTCCGCAAAAGATATCCGAAAGAAGTTACGACGCGGTGACGGGTTCGAGCGCGAGAATATACCGCGATTTTATTTACGGAACAAGACTCGACGAAGAACTTTCGTCCAATAATCAGACGTTCGACGTATACGTTCCTACCGCTCCGGAGAACGTTCCGGCAGACGCTAAGGTTATACTCTTCGTTCACGGCGGAGCGTGGATGTCCGGGGATAAGAACGGCGACGGCAACGCGCTTTGCGACAGGTTGGTAAGAGAAGGGTTCGTCGTGTTCAGTATGAACTACCGTCTTGCTACGATGAAAGTCGGCGGCGGCACGCTGGGCGAAATGGTCAGAGATATCGACACGATGGTCGGACATATGAAACTGTTTTTAGCCGAGAACGGACTTACCGCTACCAAAATCGGCATAGGCGGAATATCCGCCGGCGGACACCTGTCTTCCCTTTACGCTTACAAAGACGGTTGGAGAGCGCCCCTTGAAATCGCTTTCGAAATCGACATCGTCGGACCGAACCAATTCGGCGACGTAGGTTACAAAAAGACGATCGAGCCTTACCTTTACGTACCCGAAGCAGGGGACAGCCTTGCCGCGATAAAGAAACTTCTGCAACCTATGGCGGTAGAACTTCTCTACTCGATGAGCGGATTCGAACCGGGTTCCATACCCGAACTCGAACTTATCAAAGAAGGCAAGTTTACCAAGGATATGGACCTTACCGGATTGTGGGAAAAAGTAGACGCTTTTTCGCCGGTAACGTACATCGACGCGAACACCTGCCCGACGATACTTGCGTACGGAGCGGTAGACAAGAAAAAAGCGGACAATATCCTGCTTAACCTTTTCCCCGACGACGTAGTTACCGACACTATGGTCCCCACGACCTGTTACGACACGATGGAAAGACTGCTCACCGAGAACGGTATACACCACGTAGGACAAATTTTTTACGGTTCCGATCACACTTCCGTCGCTTGCGTGCCGGGAAAACCCTCTCTCGATAAGATAGTGGAATGGGTGAAAGATTTTTCGAGCCGTTATCTCTGATTCCGGACGTAAACTAACTTTTCGTAAAAATTATTCGGCTTTAAGCCGTTCTTTTATCAGACCTTTGTCTTTCCAATTTTCGTAATAGTAATCGTAATCCGCTTGTTTTACGTAAACGTAAGTGGTTTCACCTTTGGGGAGATTTTCGCCGAGCGTGGAAAACTGGAAGGAGTTTTGTTCGAATCCGACGGAAAAACGGCATTTCGTCATATCGATACGTTGCAACTCGCCGCAGTTAAGCACGGCGAATACGGCAATAGAGCGGAGATTTTCGGGAAGAATAAGAGTTTGCATCCGTCCGGTGAAGCGTTTGTTGCGGTCTTTGCCGATATAGTGGTTAATCGCGCGCGTGTTTATTCTCGTGATTTCGCCCCCGTGCGGCAAAGCCGTAAGGTCGATAATCAAAGGCGTTTTCTTTTTCGACGGGTCGGTCGGACTTGTCAGAACGGTGTATTTGTCGTAGCGATAATCGTTTGCGCCGAACCGTAAAAGCGTGTGTTCGCCGAAGTTTACCGCGTTTTCGTCGTCGTTTATCGTTACTACGAATTTGGTACAGAAAAGGGTCTTATACGCCGGGTTGTCCGTTTTGTATTTTTCCAGCGTTTCGTCGGGAACGACCAAGCAAACGCCGTTTCCGTCGATGAACGCGTCTTCGCCGATTTTCACGTTCGCGCCGTTAAAATAAACGGTTAATTCCGACTGATTTTTGCCGGAAAACGCACCGTCGGCGATAAGCGTAGCGGTTTCTTTAAGATTAACTTTGCCGTTTCCGACAAAAGTTTTGCCCAATCCTTCGTTGCAGCCGTAAACGATCGTGTCGACGTACACAACGTAAGGGGAAGCGTTTATTTGCGACGAATAAATCGCGGTTTTGAAAAACGAGTTTTTGCCGCAGTACTCGACGTTTTGCGCGTTGATTACCGTGGCGAGTCGGTTACATTCGCCGAAAGCGTAGGCTTTTACTTCGGTTACGTTTTTAAGGTTGGCTACGGCGATTTGCGTTTTGTAAAACGTTCCGTAATCGATGACGGTAAGGCTTGACGGTACGTTTACGGACAGTTTTTCGCAATAACCGAACGCAAACGCGCCGATTTGTTCCACGCTGTCGGGGAGTTCGATTTTTTCGAGTTTTTTGCAGGCGTTTTCCTCGTTGGGCACGGTTTTGCCGTCGTCGGTTTCGTCCGCGGTCACGCCGAAAGCAAACTTGCCGATCGATTTAAGCGCGCTTCCTTTTTCGATTTCCACTTCGGTAAGGGAAACGCACCCGGCGAAGGCAAAGTCGCCTATGCTTTCGTACGAAGCCGGAATAACCGCTTTTTTTATCGTTGTGTAAATATAAAACGCTTTATTCGCTATTCCGCGTACGTTTTTGCCTTCCGCTATTTCGGGAAGAACGAGTTCTTCGGGGGCGAGCGAAGGATAGAGCAAACCGCAGATATAACCGTCGCCGTCTACGACGAAGGAGTTTTCTTTTGCGGTGCGACGGCAGTAAAGCGTTAAATTTTCCGTTATTTTTTCGACTTTTTCGTCAAATTTCGTCGTGCAGTCCGAGTCGCGGTACCATCCGTCCACGTCATAACCGACGTACGTCGGCAAGGCGAAAGAAACGAATTCGTTTTCTCTGTATTTTTCGGTTTGGATAAAAGTAAACGGATAAGCGAGGAAGAAAGACACCGTATATTCTTTTTTGCCGTTTATATCCACGTCGGCAGGATTAGTCGAGTCGGACACGACGAGAGTCGTCGTAGCGGTCTTGTCGCCCGAAGCAAGGGTTACGGTGACTATTCCCGTTTTTAGTCCCTTGACTACGCCGTTTTGGGTAACCGAAGCGATGGTATCGTTGCTTACCGAAAAAGAGTAATCCGCTTTTTTCGGAGTTACGGTAAAGTCGAGAGTAAGTTCTTTACCTACGCCCACGACGAATTTGTCGGAGGCGAAAGACAGTTTCGAGGCAGTCGAACAGCCGACGAGCAAAGAGCAAAGGACGGTTGCCGCCGCGAGTAAAACGAGAATAAAGCGTAAATTTTTCTCCGTAAACATAATTCTTTAGTAGTATATCATAAAGTGCGCTCGTGCGCAAAGGGTAATTAAAGTTTATTTAAGAGAGCGCGTAAAAGCGGAACGCTTGCGCATTGACATTAAGGGATAATTAATGTATTATAAATATAATATAGGGAAAAATAACAGGAGAGAAAGATGTTTTTTACGCAGTTCGGATTGCTGTTTTCCAATATGGAATGGTTCGTTCCGGTCTGTTTGATTGCCGGGCTTGTTCTGATTATCGTGGAAATGCTCGAGCCGGGGTTCGGGGTTTTCGGTATAACGGGAATAATATGTCTGGTCGCGAGCATAGTTTTGCGCGCGGTTTTTCACAAAGAAGACGATATAGTCGTTATGCAAATTTTTCAGTTCGTGCTGCTGGACGCGATAATTTTCGGGGTACTTTTTCTCGTTGCGTTCGTCGCGCAAAAACGCGGTTGGTTAAAAAAATCGGCGTTGTTCCGCACGGGAACGGCGGTTGACGAAAAATTCAGCGACGGAACGAAAAACTACTCGCTTCTTTTAGGAAAAGAAGGCAAATCCGTCACCGTTTTGCGCCCGTCGGGCAAGGCGGAAATCGACGGGACGGTTTACGACGTGGAAAGCGACGGACTTCTTATAGAACCGGGCGTAAACGTCAGAGTTTACGCGGTGGAAGGCGGAATAATCAAAGTAAGCAGAGCTGTTTCCGCAGAGGAAAACGGCGAAAACAATAAATAAAGTTAGTTTTTTCGGAGGTAACTGAATGTTTTTATCTTTACTAGGACTTAACGTTGCCGCACTGGTTGCAGGCATAGTAATTATCGTGGTCGCGCTCGTAGTGTTTTTCGTTATGGTGCCCGTATCCACCTGGTTCCGCGCGCTTGTAAGCGGAGCGTCGATATCTATGGGCAAACTCGTGGGTATGCGCCTTCGCAAAATCAAAATCGGAATGATAGTGGAAGCGTACATTACCGGGAAAAAAGCCGGACTTAACATTAACATTAACGAACTCGAAACGCACTATATGGCGAAAGGCGACGTGCAAAAGGTAGTAAATGCCCTTATCAGCGCGCACAGCGCGAATATAGAACTTTCTACGAAAACGGCGATGGCGATCGACCTTGCCGGAAGAGACGTGCTTAACGCCGTTAAGGTAAGCGTAAACCCGAAAGTAATCGAAACGCCGGTTATTGCGGCGATTGCGAAAGACGGTATAGAACTGCGCTGTAAGGCGAGAGTTACGGTCAGGGCGAACATTTCCCGTCTTATCGGCGGAGCGGGGGAAGAAACGATTATCGCAAGGGTAGGCGAAGGCATCGTTACCACCGTAGGCAGTGCGAACACGCACAAAGAAGTTTTGGAAAACCCGGACAGCATCAGCAAGACGGTGCTTAACAAAGGGCTTGACAACGGAACGGCCTTTGAAATTCTGTCGATAGACATAGCGGATATCGACGTAGGCAGAAACATCGGCGCGCAACTTCAGATGGATCAGGCGGAAGCGGACAAGAGAATAGCGCAGGCCAAGGCGGAAGAGCGCCGCGCGATGGCGGTAGCGACCGAGCAGGAAATGAAAGCGAAAACGCAGGAAATGCGCGCTATGGTAATCGAGGCGGAAGCGGAAGTACCCAAGGCTATGGCGGAGGCGTTAAAATCGGGTAAACTCGGCGTAATGGATTATTACAATATGGAAAACGTCAAAGCGGACACGGCTATGCGCAACGCGATCGTCAATCCGACGGCTCACCCTGCCGACGGCACGGACAAGAAGTAATTTTCGATAAAAATGGCAGAACTGAACGAACTGTTTACCGGCGCGCCCGTTAAAAAATCGCCCGCCCGCCCGACCCGAAAGGCGGATACGCAACGCGCCGAAAGCGATATTCTGCGCGAAGCAAGAAAGCGGGAAGAAGACGCCGCTTACGCGCATAAAAAGGAAGCGAACTGCGGCGGAGTGCTTGAAAGCGTGGAAAGGGCGTGCAAAGGCAACAAGTATCTCGAAGCGATGATACTCGGCGATATACTCAACTCGCCGAAATTCAAAAATTTTATAAAAAAATCAACGGCGGCAAACGAAAAGGGCGTTTCGCCGCAATCGGAAGCGAAAAAATGACAAGACAGGCAGGTATTTTACTTAACGTATCGAGTTTGCCGGGCAAATACGGCATAGGCGGATTTTCTTGCAACGCGGAGTATTTTCTCAACGAGTTTGCGGGAATGGGATTTAAGATATGGCAAACGTTGCCGATTACCGCGTTGGGGTTCGGCAATTCGCCGTACAGCGGAATATCTTCGTATGCAGGGAATTTTCTTTATATCGACCCCGAGAGGCTCGGCGGACTTCTGACCAAAGAAGAACTCGCCGAAAACGAGTATAAGGGCAGTATTTACCTTACGGATTACGGTTATGCTTACGAAACGAAGTCAAAACTTTTACGCACGGCGTATTCGCGCAAAACGTACGAACTCGAAAAAGAGATAGACGCTTTTGCGAAGGACAACGAGGAGTGGATATACGACTACGCGGCGTTTATGACTTTGAAAAAAGCAAACGGAAACAAGTGCTGGGTCGAGTGGGGAGAGTACGCAAAACATTCCCGTGCGCTCGTAAAGAAAGTTTTTGAAGATTTCGGCGAAGACGCAAGGTATTACCTTTTCGAGCAGTACTGGTTTTTCAAACAGTGGGAAAGGATAAGAAAACACGCGTCGGATCTCGGTATAAAAGTTTTCGGCGATTTGCCGATTTACGTAAGTTATGACAGCGTGGACGTATGGGCGAACACGAAATGTTTCAAACTCGACGAGAATTATAAACCCACGGAAGTAGCAGGCGTTCCGCCGGATTATTTTGCCAAAGACGGACAACTCTGGAACAATCCTTTGTACGACTACGCCGAGATGGCGAAAGACGGGTACAAGTGGTGGACGGACAGAATAAAGCACGCCGAAAAACTTTACGACGTACTCAGGATAGACCACTTCCGCGGACTTTACGAGTACTGGGCAGTTCCTGCCGGCGCGGAAACCGCAAAAGAAGGAAAGTGGCGTAAGGGTCCCCAAAAAGCCTTGTTCGATGCCCTTAAAAAGCGCAAAGCGGATATAGAGATAATAGCGGAAGATCTCGGGATCATCGACGAACACGTCGAGAAATTCCTTGAAGAAACGGGATTTAAGGGAATGAGAGTAATGCAGTTCGGGTTTGACGGCGACAAAAACAACAAGCATTTGCCGCACAATTACGAAAAGAACTGCGTAGCGTATACGGCGACCCACGACAACGACACCACGCTGGGGTGGTTGCTTAGTCTGGACAACGCCACGCTTGAAAGCGCGCTTAACTACGTCGCTTGCGACCCCGGATACGGCTGGGCGGACGGCGCGGGCAAATGCCGCGCGACGAGAGCGTTTATCCGCGCGGTTATGGCGAGCGTTGCGGACGTAGCGATAGTGCCGATGCAGGACCTTTGCGGTTACGGCTCGGACACGAGAATGAACACGCCCGGACAAGCGGACGGATGCTGGCGGTACAGAACGAACTATTCCGCTATAAACAGCGTCGACCACGCGTATATCAGGAATCTTATCACGACGTACGGACGGTAAAATCGGAGAGAAAATGAACGTCGTAAACTACGATAAACTGATGACGGAAACGGTAAAAGGACTCGACCGCAAGCCGACGCTTTTGCTGCACAGTTGTTGCGCGCCGTGTTCTTCGTATTGCATAGAAGAACTGGTTAAGTTTTTCCGTCTGACGGTGTTTTATTACAATCCGAATATCGATACCGACGAGGAGTACGAAAAACGGAAAAACGAGCAAAAACGCTTTATTGCCGAGTTTGCGCCCGAAGTGGAATTTATCGGAGAAGAACACGAAAGCGAAGAGTTTTACAAGGCGGTAAAAGGGTTGGAAAACGAACCCGAAGGCGGAAAAAGGTGCAGGGTGTGTTTTGCGCTAAGACTCAGCAAAACCGTCGAAAAAGCGAAAGAAAACGGATACGAGTTTTTTGCGACCACGCTTACGATTTCGCCGTTAAAAAACGCAAAAGTAATTAACGAAGTCGGGTTTGAACTCGAACGAACTTACGGCGTAAAATATTTGCCGACGGATTTTAAGAAGCGCGGCGGATACCTTAGGAGTACGGTTTTGTCGGAACGGTACGGAATATACAGGCAAAATTATTGCGGCTGCGTGTTTTCTCGTGAAAGCCGCACGGAAAAGAATCGCTTTTAACGTTTGAAAAACGATAAAACGCAGAAAAAAGCCTTTGTCCGGAATGAAACGACTACGCAGGAAAACTCTTAAAATTGAATGAAAAACGTTGCCGTTAAATTTTCATTTAAGTAGGTTGGGTTAAGATAAGGATACGGTTACCCTTAGGGAAAGGAAAGAAGGTGTGTATATGAAGAAGAGAATGTTTCTTATCGTTGCGGTTATGCTGATATTCGTTTGTGCGGTTTGTATGACGGCGTGCAGCAATAAAGAATCGGGCGGTAAATCGGCGTACGAACTTGCCGTAGAGAACGGGTTTCAGGGCACGGTTGAAGAGTGGCTTGACAGTTTGAAAGGAACGAACGGCAAAGACGGCGTTGACGGAAAGAACGGGACGAACGGCATTGACGGCACGGACGGTAAGGACGGAACGACGTATTTTACCATAGCCGAGTACTACGACGCCGCGGTTAAGGCAGGGTACGACAAGGACATACTTACGTTTATCAAAGAATCCGTAGGCGCGAACGTAAAAAGCGAGCAAGCGGTCGTTGCGAAGAATTTACTTTCGTCGGTCGCGATAACGTGCGTTCACGAAGTTACTTCCACGGATATTTTCGGCAATTCGAAGACGCAGAGCGCGACGGCAGGCGGCAGCGGAGTTATTTACAAACTCGACAAAAGCAAAGGCGACGCGTACGTTATTACCAACTTCCACGTCGTGTACGAATCCACGTCGAACGCGGCGGACAAAATCAGCACGGATATAGGCGTTTATCTGTACGCAAGTTATACCGGCGAGCAAAAAATCCCGGCGACTTACGTCGGCGGATCGATGAACTACGACATAGCGGTACTTAAAATAGAAGGCAGCGAGATACTTAAAAATTCGTCTGCGGAAGCGGCGGAGTTTGCGGACAGCAACGAAGTTGCCGTAGGGCAAACCGCCATTGCCGTGGGCAACGCGAAAGGAAGCGGAATATCCGTTACGAGCGGAATAGTCAGCGTGGACAGTGAAAATCTCACGATGACGGGAGCGGACGACGAAACGACGGTTAAGTTCCGCGTTATGCGTGTGGACTGCGCGATCAACAAAGGAAACAGCGGCGGCGGACTGTTCGACGCGGACGGTAAACTTATCGGTATCGTGAACGCGAAGATGATAACCACCGATGTGGAAAACATCGGATACGCCATTCCGTCCAACATAGTCGAATACGTCGCGGAAAACGTGATCTACAACGCTTCGCAAGGGTATTCGGGCATTAAAAAAGCCTTGCTCGGAATCACCGTAATCAGCAACGAGCCGAGAGCGGTTTACGACGCGGAAAACGGAAAAACGGTTATCGAAGAGACGGTTACGGTATACGAAAACGCGGACGAAGGCGCAATTATCGAAGAGAGCGCGCTTGCATACGAAAAGTTATTCGCCGGCGACGTTATTAAGAGCGTTGCGTTTGACAGACAATCCGACGGAACGGACGGATACGGCGAAGAAATCGCGGTGACGAGATCGTATCAGGTGGTCGATCTTATGCTTACCGTAAGACCCGGCGACAAAATAAAAATAATGGTATTAAGACCGTACACGGAAGGAGAAACGACTGCTTACAAGCAAATCGAAGCGGAAATTACCGTTACCGAAGAAAGTGTAAGCGAAGTAAAATAAACGAATGATAATTATCGAAGAACTTGAAAAAAACAGAATAAACTTAACCGAAGCGCAGTCTGAAAAGATGACTGCGTTTTGTCGTATTTTGCTTGAATACAACCAAAAGATGAACCTTACGAGCATAACGGACGAGCGAGAAATTGCCGTTAAGCACCTTTTAGACAGTATAAAAGGGCTTAAGTATTTGCCGGAAAAAGGTAAAATCGTGGACGTGGGCAGCGGAGCCGGGTTTCCTAGCATACCCCTTATTATTGCGGGCGAAAAGGACGGAAGAGAGTTCGTTCTGCTCGACAGTCTGCGTAAGAGAGTAGATTTTTTGAACCATATCATTAAAGAACTCGACTTAAAGAACGCGGTTGCAGTCCACGCGAGAGCGGAAGAAGAAGGGAGAAATAACAGAGAGTTTTACGATTGCGCGATAGCGAGAGCAGTTGCGCCGCTGAACGTGCTTTTGGAATACTCGATGCCCTTACTGAAAGAACACGGCGTACTCGTCGCGTACAAAGGAAAACCCGACGAAGAGATAGCGGAAGCGGAGCGCGCGATGAAAACACTTCGTTGCGAAATCAAAGCGGTTGACAGGTACAGACTGTCGGGCGAATACGACAGAAGTTTCGTTATCGTCGAAAAAATCGGAAAAACGCCCGATAAATATCCGCGCGGACAGAACAAACCGCGAATTTTACCTTTGTGATTATTTACAAAAAAGAAAATAAGTGCTAGAATTAAAAGAAAAACGGTAGGAGAAAAGAATGGCTAAACCCGTAAAAAGAGGATTGAACGCGTTGCTTGCCAACATAGAAGACCTTAGTTCGGACGTAAAGACCGAAGATAAGATTTATAGCGTGCCGCTTGACAAACTCGTTCCCAACCCCGACCAACCGAGAAAGAGTTTTAACGAAGAGAGCCTTATCGAACTTGCCGGTTCGATCCGCAATCACGGCATAATTCAACCCCTCGTAGTCAAGAAATCGGGGGACGAATACGTTATTATCGCAGGCGAAAGACGTTATCGCGCGGCGAAAATGGCAGGGATAAGCGAAGTTCCCGTAATCGTTAAAGAATACGATGACGTAAAAACCAAAGAAATAAGCCTTATCGAGAACCTTCAGAGAGAAGACCTTAACGCGATGGAAGAAAGCGAGGCGATACGCGAACTTATGGAAACGTACAACCTTACGCAGGAAGAGGTCGCGCAAAAACTCGGCAAAGCCCGTCCGAGCATCGCGAACACGCTCAGACTGCTCAATCTTGCCGGTGAAGTGAAAGAACTCGTAAGAAGGGACAAACTCAGCGCGGGACACGCAAGAGCGTTGCTTGCGGTGACGAACCCCGTCCATCAGGTGGAAATGGCGAAAAAAGCCATACTCGAAGGTTGGAGCGTAAGGGAAACGGAAAAACAGGTAAAATATTATCTCAAACCCGAAACAAGACCCAACAAGATTACCGAAAAAGTCAAAGAAAAAATGTCGGTCGAGATGCGCAGTTTCGTCGACGATATGACGAGAGTTTTCTCCACGAGAGTCAGACTTATGGGTAACGAGCAAAAAGGCAGAATATCCATCGACTATTTCAGCAACGAAGACTTGCAAAGAATTTACGAAGTAATAGAAAGTCTTAAACATTGATTTTTATCGAAACCGATACGATTTGCCGCTAAGGAAATATTTCTTAGCGGTTTTTTATTGCGGTTTTTCGTAAAAGCAAGACGATTTTTTATCGGATGCAAACGGTATAACTTAAAAAAATCCGTCAATAATCAGCGGTATGAAAAAGAATATCGCAGTTTTGTTAGTCGTAATAATTATGGTTTTAATGCTGTTCGGCTGTGTGACAAAGGCTATGCCGAACCCCGATTTTTTGCGCATACATATCAGAGCGAACAGTAACGCGCAGGGCGATCAGGAAGTTAAACTCGCCGTAAGAGATAGCCTTATAGGGTATCTATCTCCGCTACTTCGGAATACCAAAACACGAAAAGAAGCGGAAAAAATAGTTTTGTCGCACGCCGTCGATATAGAAAGAGCGGTCGACGAACTTCTTTATTCGTGCGGTTATTTTTACGGTTGCTCTCTCGTGGTGGATACCGAGTATTTCGAGAAAAGGACGTACGAAAATCTTACGCTCGAAGAGGGGTTTTACCGCGCGATAATACTTAATCTCGGCACGGGGAACGGGAAAAACTGGTGGTGCGTCGCTTTTCCGCCGTTATGTTTCGTTTCCGAAGACTACGACAACGTCGTGTATAAGTCGATTTTATATGAAATAGTGAAAAAATACTCGGAAAAGGAGAGAGAATGAAAAGCGCAAAAAGTGTAAAAGTAGTCAATATCGTTATGGTGGCGATACTGGTTGCCGCAACGGCGTTTACCGCCGTTTATCTGTTCGGCGGCGTTTTCGACGCGCCCGAAGAAGCGGAAGCGGCTACGGCGGTCAAGCAGGGAAGTACCGGGCAAGTAGTCCGCAATATTCAGACGAAACTCAAAAACTGGGGGTACTACAAAGGCAGCGTGGACGGCGTTTTCGGAGCGCAGACAAAGACCGCGGTGAAGAGTTTTCAGAAAAAGAACGGTCTTACCGCAGACGGAATAGTGGGGAAGAAAACCGCCGACGCGATGGGTATTACTTTGTCCGCAGGTTCGGGCGGCGGCAGCGGAACTTCGGGCGACGTTTATCTTCTGGCAAGGTTGATTAACGGCGAAGCGCGCGGCGAGCCGTACGTGGGGCAGGTTGCCGTAGGCGCGGTGGTGCTTAACAGGGTGAAAAGTTCTAAGTTTCCGAACACGGTAAGCGGCGTAATTTATCAGGCAGGGGCGTTCGACGCGGTTAAGGACGGACAAATAAACCTTGCTCCGTCGTCTTCGGCGCTGAGAGCGGCGCAGGACGCGCTCAACGGTTGGGACCCGACTTACGGGTGTCTGTATTACTACAATCCGAAAACCGCCACGAGCAAATGGATGTTGTCCAAATCCGTGCATTTAAGAATAGGCGAACACGCGTTTTGTTTATAAAACCACTAAAAAGCGATGAAAAGCGCAAAAATCGTGACGAACGGAGTAAAAAAATATGACGAAAAAAGTTAAAATCATTATAGGAGTAATCGTAGGATTATGGGTTGCGACGGCGGTCGCTCTTGCCGTGCCGCTAGGGATATTTTGTTCGAGATACGCCGGGGAAACGAACCGGATAGAGAGTTTGTACGAAAAGAGTTATCGCGAAACCATCGACAGTCTTGACAACGCGGAAAGCAAGTTGTCGAAAGTCAACGTAGTGACTGCCGGGAAAGTGAAAAGAGAACTTCTTGCCGACGTCTGGAAAGAGTGCGACGTGGCGGTCAGCAACCTGTCGCAAATCGGTATCGACGGCGAACAAATGGAGTCGGTGACCAAATTTCTTAACCAACTCGGCGATTACGCGTATTACCTTATGGGAAAAATAGGCGCCGGAGAAGACCTGAGCAAGAGCGAAAAAGACAACGTAAAACGGTTTTATTCGTTGCTGACCGAATTGAAAACCGATCTGAGCGCAGTCGGAGAAGGAACGGTAAAAGACGGAAAGATAAGCGCGAGCACGATAGCGGACTTGTCGGCGGTGGGCGACGCGATAAAAAATTACAGTTCGGTAGACTACCCCGAACTTATCTACGACGGACCGTTCAGCGACGGACTTAACGACAGAGAAACGAAGTTTTTGGACGGAAAAGCGGAAATAACCGAAGAAACGGCGATAAACAAGATTAAAGAACTGTTTCCCGACGCGAGCGACGTCAAAGCGATAGGCGAAGGAAAAAGCACGATCGAGGCGTACGTTATCGGGTTTAAGAACGGCGAAAAAGAGTACAGCGCGTTCGTTACGAAAAAAGGCGGTTTTCTTGCGTCAATGAACTGTTACGGCGATACGGAAAATCCGACGAAAACCGACGCCGAGTGCGTGGAGAAGGGCAAAGCGTTTCTCGAAAAAGCAGGATATAAAAATATGAGCGAAGTGTGGGTTTATAACAATAACTCGACGGTTTATATCAACTTTGCTTATGCCGAAAACGGCACGGTTTTTTACCCGGATCTGATTAAAGTCAAGGTGTCTGCGGAAACCGGCGAAGTGCAGGGACTGGAAGCGACGAACTATATCTACAACCACGCAAAACGCGACGTAAAACTCGATAAATCGGCGGAAAACACGATAAAAATAAGCGAAGAACTCACCGTTTTAAGCACAAGATACTGCGTTATACCCACCGACTGGAACGAAGAAGTTTTTTGCAAGGAAGTTAAAGGAACGAGCGACGGACTGACGTATTACGTTTATTACGACTTGTCCACCGGGGAAGAAATCCGCGCGCTTGTCGTAATCGACGCCGACGGAGATAAACTGATATAAATATACGGAAAACCGAGCGGAAGAAAAAATATCGTCTGCTCGGCGTTTTTTATTCGAAAAAACGGGGGGTCGTGGGTTGGAAAAACGGTTTTTCTTTACGCGCGACCTTATTTTACTTTTATTTTTATTGCTATCCGTTTTTCGGTGTGCTAAAATTTGTGAGAAAAAGGAAAACACGATTTGAAAAAGGTTTTCCGAACGAATTTTGCGCTTTCGGCTACGGCAAGAATCGAAGCCGAAAAAAGAAAGGAGAACGAATGAAAAAAATAGCCAAAATAATTCTTACGGTATGATTCGTTGCGTTGCTTGCGACTAGCGTAGTCGCTTGCGGTAAGACCGACAAGGACGACAACGGAAACAACGGCGGAAATCAAACGACCCCCGGCGATCCCGATACGCCGAGCGAGCCGGACGAACCGGGCGAGCCTTCCACGCACGAGCATAGTTACGGCGAGGGTAAAATCGTAAAAGACCCCGATTGCGTAACCGCCGGAGAGAAAGAGTTTACCTGCCTGATTTGCGGACAAAAGAAAACCGAAAGCATTCCGGCGCTCGGACACGACGAAGTGCAACACGAGGCAAAGGCAGCGACCTGCACGGAAAAAGGGAACAAAGCCTACGTTACCTGCACCCGTTGCGACTATACGACGTTTGAAGAAATAAAGGAGTTGGGTCACGAATATAACGATAAATGCGCTTGCATAAGATGCGGAGCGACTAATCATATGCCGAATATTAACTGCATTTGCGACAAATGCGGCGAAGAAGCGCACGGAACGAGAGAAGGCAACTACTGCCGTCACGACGAAGTTATTTATTTCGGCAGTTATCCGCAAACCGAAGTTAAAGACGAAACCCTCTCCGCCAAACTTACCGCTACGGCAGGATCGTTGCCCACGAAAAGCGACAAGAACGGCTGGACTTCGTATAACTACTATATAGAATGGGGAAAGGGCGATTTAATGCTGTATAAAGATATTGTTTGCGACGGTATAAAATACAGAGGCGTGTTCTTGTTAGAATACAGACCGAGTAATATCGCGGCATGTAATGAATACACCCCCGAACAACAAGAGAACGGCTACGAGTTAAGAACGGTTTATTGGTTTAAGTTCGAACCTATCAGATGGCACGTATTAAACTCCACCGAAAATCAGGCTGGTTTGCTTGCCGATCTGGTAATCGACAGTCAGGAATATGCTATGGCCAACAGCCACGGAGTAGCGAGCAACAACTACGCGGAAAGTTCTATAAGAGAATGGTTGAACGATACGTTCTATAACACCGCGTTTAACGAAAGTCAGCAACAAGCGATTATGAATGACCTCGTGGACAACAGCGCGCAGAGCACCGGATACGCCGACAACACGAATTTCTGTGCGGACACGCCAGACAAAGTCTACCTTATGAGCAGAGAAAACGAACGCCATATGCTCAACGACGACGAAAGAATGCAAGAATGTACCGATTACGCCAAAATTCAGGGCGCGGCGGTTTGCGAAAAAGAAGGACGTTCCTACGGTTTCTGGTGGCTCCGTTCGCCCGGATATAACAACGAAAAAGTAGCGATAATAAATCCCTGGTTCGTCGGACAACTCGAAGAAAATCGGGCTAGTTGGACCTCGTACGGCGTAGTGCCGATGATAGGATTAAATTTATAGAATAATCCGACCAAACGTTATGCGGAAATTTACTCGCGGTCGGCGAAAACGCCGACCGCGGATAAATTTTTAATCCTCATAAGTCGGACTTCTAAGGAAGCAAAATGACACATTTTGCTTAGAGCGGTAGTTTGTGGGGGAGATTCCCCCGCTAGCCCCCTATAAGGGCAAAAAGCGAGAAGT
>CAJLYQ010000050.1 GCA_905210905.1 uncultured Christensenella sp.
CGGTAATACGGAAAAAGCGCCGTAATTTTCGTTAGACGAAACATATACTAATTGCGTATGGAAAAACTTACTGTAACGTTCAACTACAATCTGCCTTTTGAAAACTTTTTAGCGGATAGTTTCGTTTCGCGCTCCGTTCCGTTTTCGGTCGCACACGTTTCCGACGGGAACGGGGAAAAAGCGATGATTACCGCCGAGTGCGAAAAGGACGTTTTTAACGACGTTTTGGCGGAAGGAATGACGATTGCTTACAAAACGGGCAGGGTCAGGCAAACGATCGAAGGACGGGGCGTGGCGTACGCGGCGTTTTGCGGAGTTCTCGTCGGGCAGGAGTTCGAAGCGGAGAAAAAGTCTATAAAAGACAAACTTCCCGATACGAACGACGTCAATGCGGACGGGATTTTTAACTTTCTTCTTGCCGAAACCGACTACGCTTGGCGCGCGCTTGCGACGCTCGGCGGAAAACTGTACGCTCAATGCAGAGAGAAAGAAGACGTTTACGCGCTTATCAGATATTTTCTCGGCGGAGAAACGCTTTTACAACGCACGCTGGTGGTAGACAAAGGAATATACTACGATGACGACAACACGGATATGCCGTGTTTTTCGGCGTTCGGCGACGAGAGCGAAGACGCCGCGTTTAACCTTATGATCAAAAAGCCGAGCGAAGTCATCGTGCCTACGCCTTCGAGATATTCACCGGATTTAATCGAATTGATAAGAAAACTGGGAGAATAGACCGTTTTTGGGTCAAACGGCGATTTTTGCAAGCATTTTTCAAGGGTTTTTGCGATTGACAATAACCCTTTTTTTTGATAAAATAATCTAGTTACTTTGTCGGGGCGATTTTGTCCGGGAAAAGGAAGTAACGGGGAAAAGTTTTTACAAATTCGACGAAGGAGGAGAAAATGGCTTCCGGTAAATACACCGCCGACGACATACAGGTACTGAAAGGGCTGGAACACGTCCGTAAAAGACCGGGTATGTATATCGGCACGACGGACGTAAAAGGTCTGCATCATATTTTGTGGGAAATCATCGACAACGCTATGGACGAAGCGTCCAACGGGTACGCGAATCGTATCGACGTCACGCTCAACGAGGACGGCAGCGCAACCGTTGAAGATAACGGCAGAGGTATCCCCGTAGATATGCACAAAGAAGAGGGAGTGCCTGCGGTACAACTTATTTTCAGCACGCTTAACGCGGGCGGTAAGTTTAATTCCGACAACTACAAATTCAGCGCGGGACTTCACGGCGTGGGCGCAAGCGTAACCAACGCTTTGTCGAGATGGCTCACCGTTAAAATCTACCGCGACAAAAAGATATATCAAATCGACTTCCATTCTCCGCGTAAAAACGGCGAAGTGGAAAGCGGCGTGCTTAAAGACCCCCTCAGGGTTGTAGGCAAAACGGACAAACGCGGAACGCAGGTTACGTTTATGCCCGACGACGAAGTTTTCGATTCGATAGATTTCAATTCCGACGATATCATAATCAAACTGCGCGAATACGCATTCCTTAACAAGGGCGTAATGATTACGTTCACCGATAACCGCGTTAAAGACGAAGACGGCAACGGTATGAAAGTCGAGTTCCGCTACGAAAACGGACTCGTGGACTTCGTAAACTACCTTAACGACGGAGCGGAAGGGGTAAACAAGATGATTTATCTCGAAGGCGAGTCGGGCGACGTCAGAGTTAAACTCGCGCTTCAGCACAATTCGGGAATTTACGAAAAACTTTACAGTTACGTCAACGGCGTAAGAACCGCCGAAGGCGGCACGCACGTTACCGGGTTCAGAACGGCGTTTACCCGTTGTATGAACGATTTTGCGAAAACGAACAACCTTTTCAAGAAAAAAGATTCGAGTTTCAAACTCGACGGCGACGATTTCAAGGAAGGACTTACCGCCGTATTGCTCGTTCAGATGAACGAACCGCAGTTCGAGGGGCAAACCAAAGAAAAACTCGGCAATCAGGAAATAAAAACCATCGTAGACGGAATAATCAGCGAAAAACTGAACGCGTTTTTGTCGTTGTCGAGAAACAAAGCGGCGGGCGAGTTCATCATAAAAAAAGCGTTGGAAGTATCCGACGTAAGAGACGCGGCGAAGAAAGCGGCGAAACACGCAAGGGAAGCGCAGTCCATTACCGGCACCGCGCTTATAGGTAAGTTCGCTTCCTGCACCGGCAAAACTCCCGAAAACAACGAACTGTTCATAGTCGAAGGGGATTCCGCAGGCGGCAGCGCAAAACAAGGCAGAGACAGAAAAACTCAGGCAGTTCTTCCGTTAAGAGGTAAACCGCTTAACGTGCTTAAAGTAAAAAAGGAAAAAATATTCCAGAACGAAGAAATTCGTACGATAATCGCCGCGCTCGGCACGGGAATAGGAGATTATTTTAAGATAGAAGACTTAAAATTCCATAAGATAATAATCTTGTCCGACGCTGACTACGACGGATACCATATAAGGACGTTGCTTTTGTCGTTCTTCTACCGTCTTATGCCCGAACTGATAAGAGAAGGAAAGGTTTTCGTGGGAATGCCCCCCCTTTATAAGGTAGAAAAGAAAGGAAAGATAGCATACGCCTACGACGACGAAGAACTCGATAAAGTCGTTGCCGAAATGAAAGGCAACACCGGGGATATGCATATTCAGAGATACAAAGGACTGGGCGAAATGAACAAAGACCAACTTTGGGAAACCACGCTTAATCCGCGTACGCGCGTTTTGACGAGAGTTACGATAGTGGACGCTATGGAAGCGGACGAAATCATCGATACTCTTATGACCGAAGGCGCGGAAAAGAGAAAAGAGTACATTTTCCGTTACGCTAAGTTTAACAGAATAGACTCGTTCGCGGCTAAGTACGGAGGTTAGTTTTTATGTGCGCAAGAAAAAAAATCGAACCGCAGGCGGAAGTTTTCGAAGAAAAGATAATAGAGCAACCGCTTGAAAGAGCGATACACGACTATATGATGCCTTACGCGGAGAGCGTAATTCTGGACCGTGCGTTGCCGAGAGTGGAAGACGGACTGAAACCCGTTCAGAGAAGAATTCTCTACACGATGCACGAACTGAATATGAAACCCGACGGACCGTACAAAAAGTCCGCAAGAGTAGTCGGCGATTGCTTGGGTAAATATCATCCCCACGGCGATACGTCGGTTTACGGAGCAATGGTAAATCTCGCGCAAGACTTCAATATGCGCGCGCCGCTTGTTGACGGTAACGGTAACTTTGGTTCTATCGACGGCGACAGCGCCGCCGCTATGCGTTACACCGAAGTCAAACTCGCGCCGCTTGCTTGCGAACTCTTGCGCGATCTCGATAAGGATACCGTTAAGTGGAACAAGAACTTCGACGACAGTCTGAAAGAACCCGACGTATTGCCGGGCAAGTTCCCCAACCTTTTGGTAAACGGCAGCGCGGGTATAGCGATAGGACTCGCCACCAAAATTCCGCCGCACAATCTTACCGAAGTAATCGACGGCACGGTGGCGGTTATCGACAACCCCAAAATCACCATAGACGAACTTTTGGGTATAATTCGCGGCCCCGACTTCCCTACGGGCGGTTTCATCGCCGAAGGCGACAGTTTTAAGGACATCTACACGACGGGCAGAGGCAAAATCATAATGCGCGCCAAAGTCGATATCGAAAACGACAACGGCAAACAAAATATTATCGTCCACGAAATTCCCTACAACGTGAACAAGAGTTCGTTGCAGATAAAAATTAAAGAACTCAGGGACGACCTTGCGGAAAAACAAGGAAAAAACAGTATTCTCGCAGGGATACAGGAAATCGTAGACGAGTCGGACAGAAACGGTATCCGCGTCGCGATCAAACTAAAAAAAGGCGAAGACGCGACGAAAGTATTAGACTTTTTGTATCAGAAAACCGATTTGCAGTGCAATTTTAACGTCAATATGATAGCGATTGCCGACGGCAGACCGCAACAACTCGGACTTATTCAGATACTTAAATATTATATCGCGCACCAACGCGAAGTAGTGCTTAAAAGAAGCCAGTTCGATTTGAACAACGCGAAAAAAAGAGAGCATATATTAGACGGTTACGCCATAATTTTGCCCGACATCGACAACGTTATTCAAATAATAAAAACAAGCGGTTCGCGCTCGGAAGCAAGGGACAGACTAAGACAAACGTATTCGCTCAGCGAAAGACAGGCGGACGCAATTCTCGACCTGAAACTTGCTAATCTAACCAAACTCGAAGTAGGCAGAATAGAAAAAGAACTCGCCGAAGTCAAAAAACTCATAGCGACTCTGACAAAGATAGTAAACAGCAAGGCAGAACAACTCGCCGTTGTAAGAACCGAACTTCTCGAAGTAAGAAACAAGTACAGAATGAAGCGTCTTACCACGATAGTAAGCAATCTCGACGAAATCGAACATAAACCTTTCGAAGCGAGCAAAACCGCAACCAAGCGCGGATACGTTCTTTGCGGAGCGGACGGAACGCTTAAATTCGCAGGTAAGGTAGAATACCTTAATTCGGGTGCGAGAACGAAACCCGCCGACAAATACGACGTAGTCAAAGACCACGTTTACTTCGACGGCGGCGGATACGTATACGCGTTTACCGACAAAGGTAATTGCGTTCGGGTAGACGTCGACGCTATTGCGGACGGAAGAAGCAAAAACGGCGGCACGGAAATATTTAACCTTGCCAAAGACGCGGAAATCGGCGAAAGATGCGTAAAACTTATGACTTTCGGTGAAAAAGACGAAGATAAAGAAATTTACTTCTTTACCAAAAACGGTATGGTCAAAAAGAGTTTCGTCAGAGATTATATCGTCAATAAAAACTTCTATAAAGCGGTCGTGCTTAAAGACGACGACGAAGTGATCAACGTGGAAATCAAACAGGACGACACGAGCGTCTTTATGATAAGCGACGACGGGTTCTGCGTAAATATTCCGCACGAAGAGTTCAATTCGACGGGAAGAATATCGGGCGGCGTGATAGGTATGAGCCTTAACGACAAAGCGCACGTTCTGTTCGCAGGACAACTCGAACAAGACCCGATAGACAAAATCGCCGCGGGAGAACTGATTTTCATTACGAAAACGGGCTTCGCAAAACGAGTTTACGCAAGCAACGTCGAAACTATGAAACGCGCCAGAAAAGGCGATAACCAAATGGACGTAAAGATAGGCGACCTTATCTTTGCCGACGTCGTCACCAACGCGTACGACGTAGCGATTATCCACGTTGACGGAAAAGTGGATATGTTAAACACCGAAGACGTGCAGATAGTACGCGTCGCGAGAAGTAAAGGAAAACCGTGCCCCGCAGCAGAAGGAGCGGTTTGTGCGGTAAAACACTGCGGAAACGTATAAAAACGTAAAAAACTAAATTGTAGGTGACTATGAAAAAAAAACACGTTGCTTTTATAGTTTGTATTTGCCTCGTTGCCGTAATCGGCACGTTGGCGTTCGTCGGTTGCAAAGAAACCAAACGCTTCCCGACGAAAAACGATATTAACGGTTTGTCCGAAGTTCAGGCAGACGGTCAACTTTCTTTCGAGTGGATAGGCGAGTTTACGGAAAACAGACCCACGCTCGTAATTTTCCACGGAGAAACCGACAAGGACGAAAGTTTTACAGTAAATCTCGATAAATCCGTTTACGCAAAAGACGTAACCTTTTTGTCCGAAAGAATTAACGAAGAAACGATCGGACTTTTGGCAAAAGGACTGCAAAGTACCGAAGACGGAAAATACTACGATTTAACGAATTACTGGACGAACAAAAAAATAGCGAACTTCAACGTCGCCGTTTTCCACGCCGAAGGATTTTTTGCAGAAGGCTCGGCGGACGACGCGACCAAGATTTATACGAATTACAAAAGCCGCTATCTTAAAGGCGATCGGACGATAGAAACAGGATTTACGAAATCCCTTGCCGAGGTTGCGGCGACTCTTTACGTTGAAGAAATGGCGAGCAAAAACATAGGCAACGAAGAAATCCGCTTTTTAGGAAACGGCGTAGGAGCAAATCTTGCCGCGGCAGTCGCGTCCATTGTGATCGACGGCGAAAATACCTACGGTATAAACGGTTTCGTTCCCGACAGAGTGACCCTCTGCGATCCCTTCCTTACGACGGAAAAACTCGAATATAAAGCGTCTTTCGACGAAAGTATCGATACCTCCGCCGGAACGAGCGCAATCGTTGCGGCAAACGTAAAAACGATAAAGACCCGCCCCGTAGCGATAGAACTTATCGAAACCGAAGAGATTAAAAAAGTTACTTCCGAAAGCGGAGAAACCGTCGTTACGAAAACGAGAGCGTACGAAAACAATGCCACCGAAGGCGAAGCGTACGAGTATATCGTAAACAAATCCGCGTCGCTTACCTTTGCGGAAAGTTATTCCCTTAAAGATTGTTATTCAGATAGTTACAAAGCGAAAAAACGTATCGCGTTCGACTGGTACGTCTATTCCGTAATAGGAAGCGACGACAGTTATACGTGGGATTCGGGTTCCCAAAGAAGGGCGGTAGGTAATCCGCACGCGTATTCCGACCTTGCCACTACGGGTACGAGTTCTATAAACTGGGATTCCACCACCGGAAGAAGACCTATCTTAAACAACAGAAAAATCGCCAACGATTTATATAACTATTCTTCGTCGAGCGTGTCTGACGGAAAGAATTTCGGTATAGGCGCCTGGACGCCCACGCAGTACATATACGCATTAGAAGGCGTCATTTTTACGCAGAAAGAATCGGGCAAGAGTTCGGGCAACACCAACGAACACGGCGTCGTTATTTACAATAAAGAAGAGCACGTCGTACAGTCTTTTCAAAGCGAGAATTATCAGTATTCCGAACTCAACGGCAAAACGTTTATATCGGGTACGGTTTATTACGACCAAAACCGCGACGGAATTATGAACGACGCAAAATACGGCAAGCAAGTAAAACTTTTCGTTTCCGTAGAAAATTCTTCGAGCAAAGAAATTATCGGTCAGCACATAATCTCGACCGACGAATACGGAAGATTTTCAATCACGATTAAAGACGGCGAGAAAGACAAAAAAGAAGACCTTACGATGACCACCGTAGACGGCGGAGCGGTAATAAACGGCTTTACGATGGAAAACACCGGAAGAATAAACGTCGTAATCGAAGTGTACGTTCCGTCCGGAATGATTGCGGCGCAAAGCGAAGCCTCGTCGCAAATATGGTACAAGGCGATTAACTACAATTCTTTCGTTAAAGGAACGGTGTCCGTCACCGTAGATAAATCCAACGTCAATTCCGCAATAATTAAGAATTGTCTGTTGCTTGAAAAACTCGCCGAAGAAGAATGAAAATAGGAATTGTAAAAAACGGTTATTATTCGTCGCCTTCGCAAGAAGAACAAATAAAGCGAATAAAAGACGAATGTGAAAAACGGGGTTGCGAAACGGTTGTTTATAAAAACGCTCGCCCCGTTTTTTCCGATACCGAATTCGATTTTACGAAAGCGATTTTTTTGGATAAAGACGTTTTTTTAGCAAAAGAAGCTGAAAACCGTGGCATAGTTTTGCTTAATTCCGCAAATGCGACCGAACTTGCCGACGATAAGTGCAAAACTTATCTTGCGCTTGCGAAAGGCAACGTAAAACAACAAGAAACTTGTATAATTCCGAAAAAATATAACTATTTTCTTGACGAAAACTACCTTAAAGAAGTCGCCGAAAGATTAGGCTATCCGCTCGTGGCGAAAAAAGGTTGCGGCTCGTTCGGTGAACAGGTTTATCTCGTAAAAAACTATAACGAACTCATTGAAGCGGATAAAAAAATCGGAATAGAAAGCGGTTTATATCAAAAATTCCGTGCCCACAGCAAAGGGAAAAGCCTGCGGATAATAGTAGTCGGCGGAAAGGCGATAGGCGGAATTCGCTTGGAAAACGACCGCGACTTTCGGAGCAACGCTCATCTCGGCGGTGTGGGGACGATTGCGGAATTAAGACCCGAATTCGTATCCGAAGCGGAAAAAGCGGCGAAATTGCTTAACCTGAATTACTGCGGAGTCGATCTTTTTTGCGACGAACCCGTGGTAATAGAAGTTAATTCCAACGCTTTGTTTAACGAGTTCGAAAGAAAAACGGGAATAAACGTAGCGGAAAAAATAGTAGAAGAACTGCTTTCGCTTTAACGAAAAACGTAAGGGCGCGACGATCTCGGAAAGGGCGGCGTCGCGCGCACGAGAACGGTCGGGGACTCCTGACCGTAATTTTTTTTATTTTGCGTGTTTTTTTCTCATCGTGAGAGAAAGAGTTTTTTTCACGGCGATTACGATTGCGGGGGTTAGAGCGGTACAAACGGTGGCTTCGATAACCGAATTTCCGCTTACGATAGCCATAATGTATTTTGTCGTTATTGCGACGCCCGTCGAGAGAGTGGTTTCGCCGTAAAAAGCGTACATAAATCCGAGTACGCCGGCAGTGTTGGTCGCTACACCCATAAACGCCGCTATCGCGTATTTTATCGTATCGAGAATTTTAGGCGTGATTTTTTTCGCTTTTTCCGATTTATAGTTGATTTTCGAGAAAATAAGGTCAAAAAGTTTCATCGTAAAGAATACCACTATCGGCATCATTATACGAGGGAAAAACGTTATCATCGGGTTGGAGATAAACACCGGACTTAACAACCCCGGGCGCATCAAGTGAGTTATCAGCGACACGAATCCGAAAAACAAACCGCTTAAAATGCCGTTGAGAAGGCCTAAAAGTTCGGTGCAGATAAGTATTGCGATAATTTGCAGTACGGCGAGTTGAAGTACGCCTATGGACAAAGGGAAAATCGCAAAAAGGAGAATAAGCGCAGCAACGAGCGAGTTAAGCGCGATTATCTGCGACTTCGTATATTTTTTCCATTCTCCGATAAACAAATCGGAAACTTTTTCTTTTTTTGTTTTTATCGTGATTTCCGCAGGGATAACCACAGGCTCTGTAAATTCGTCGGAATAGTTTTCCTCGGAAGAAAGACGGCTTTCCGCCGTTTCGGTGAGTTTTTTATCTTCGTTCATTTTTTGCTCCTATACAATCAATTCTATTATTCGATCGGTAATTTCTGTCGTCGAGCAGAGTTTGTCGCCGTCTGAATAAATATCCGACGTGCGGTAGCCTTGTTTTAACGCTTGCTCAACCGCATTTCTTACAGCCAAACCTTCTTTTTCCATATCGAAACTGTCTTCGAGCATCATTGCCGCGGATAAAATCGTTCCGATAGGGTTGGCTTGCCCCGGCAAAAGGTCGGGAGCGGAACCGTGTATAGGTTCGTACAGTCCGAGCGCGGACTCGCCGAGAGAAGACGACGGAAGAAGTCCGATGCTCCCGGTAAGCGCGCTTGCAAGGTCGCTCAGTATGTCGCCGAACATATTACTCGTTACGATAACGTCGAATTGCGACGGATTTTTCGCTATTTGCATAGCCGCGTTGTCTACTAGCATATCTTCGGTAGCGACAAAAGGATAATCCTGCGCCACGTCGTGAAAAACGTACCGCCACAACCTGCTCGATTCGAGTACGTTCGCTTTGTCTATGCTCGTTACTTTCCGTCCGCGCTTCATCGCAAGTTCAAACGCAACCCTTACTATTCTTTCTATCTCGATCTCCGAATAACATTCCGTATCGTACGCTTCGCGCCCGAGCGCGCCTTTGCGATAGCCCCTTTCGCCGAAATATATTCCGCCGATAAGTTCTCTCACGATAACGAGATCGAACCCTTTTTCCGCTATGTCGCGCCGCAAAGGACTTCTGTCGCTAAGCATAGGATAAAGTTTCGCAGGGCGCACGTTTGCGTACACTTTTAAGGCTTTGCGGATACCCAAAAGTCCTTTTTCCGGTCGGAGAGCGGAAGGGAGATCGTCCCATTTTTTACCGCCGACCGCGCCGAGAAGAACGGCGTCGGATTTAAGGCAGGTTTCCACACTGCTTTCGGGCAGGGGAGTACCGAATTTGTCGACGGCGTTTCCGCCCATCGGAGCGTCGGAAAAACTAAAATTATGTCCGTATTTTGCGGCAACGCTTTCAAGAACGCGCACCGCGTTTTCCACGATTTCCGGACCGATGCCGTCGCCTTTAATGAGAGCGATTTTTTTATTCATTTTTACCTCCGAATTCTTCGATACAGTTAAGCAGTCCACCTTTTTCCACGATTTTACGAATAAACGGCGGGAAAGGCGTTCCCGTATAGGTTTTCCCCGTGGTTAAGTCCGTTACGACGCCGCTTTTTACGTCGACGGACAGTTCGTCGTCTTCCTTGATTTCTCTTGCCGCCTCGGGCGATTCGATGATGTAAAGCCCTATGTTTATGGCGTTTCGATAAAAAATTCTTGCAAAACTCTCGGCAATAACGCAATAAACGCCGCTCGCCTTGATCGCCAAAGGAGCGTGTTCTCTGCTAGAACCGCAACCGAAGTTTTTGCCGCCTACGATTACGTCGCCGTTTCGTACGCGCGAAGGGAAAGTCGGATCGACGTCCTCCATACAGTGCGAGGCGAGATGGCTTTGATCGGACGAGTTAAGATAACGCGCCGGAATGATAAGATCGGTGTTTACGTCGTCGCCGTATTTGAATACTTTCATTTTTTTTCTCCTTAATCGAGTTCGCACGGACAGCAAATTTTACCTGCAACCGCACTCGCCGCCGCTACCGCAGGACTTGCTAGATAAATTTTGCTCGTTACGTCGCCCATTCTGCCCACAAAATTACGGTTCGTCGTGGATACGCAAACTTCGTTCGAAGCAAGTATCCCCATATGACCGCCCAGACACGCTCCGCAAGTCGGAGTGGAAACCACACCGCCCGCTTCTATTATCGTGCGGACGTAACCTTTTTCGATCGCTTGTAAATAAACGTCCTGCGTCGCAGGAATAACGATGAGCCTTACGCCGTCGCAAACTTTTCGGCCGCGCAAAACTTCGGCTGCCGCCGCAAGGTCTTCGAGCCGTCCGTTCGTGCAACTCCCGATCAAAGCCTGATCGATATAAACCGGCTCGGACAAGGGGAGAGTACGGGCGTTTGACGGCAAATGCGGAAACGCAACCGTCGGACGAAGTGCGGATAAGTCGATATCAATCGTACGCTCGTAAACGGCGTCTTCGTCGGAGAAAAGGGGAACGAATCCGTCCGCTCTGCCGTTTTCATACTCGGCGGTAACGTCGTCGTAAGGAAAAATCCCGTTCTTCGCTCCGCACTCGATTGCCATATTGCAAATCGTAAAACGATCGTCCATCGAAAGACTTTTTACCCCTTCGCCGCAAAATTCGAGCGTTTTGTAAAGCGCGCCGTCCACGCCCAAAATGCCGATTAAATGCAAAATCACGTCTTTTCCGCAAACGTAACCGCTTTTTTTGCCGTGCAGCACGACTTTTATCTGAGAAGGAACTCTGAGCCAGACTTTACCGGTCGCCATCGCCATAGCCATATCGGTAGAACCGACCCCCGTGGAAAACGCCGACAACGCCCCGTATGTGCAGGTGTGCGAGTCCGCTCCGATTACGACGAAAGAAGTCTTTACGATGCCTTGCTCGGGCAAAAGCGCGTGCTCGATACCCATTTTGCCGACGTCGTAAAAATGTTTGAGAGAATGTTTTTTCGCAAAGTTACGACAAACTTTGCACTGCTCTGCGCTTTTTACGTCCTTGTTCGGAGTAAAATGATCCAAAACGATAGCAATTTTGTCTTTGTCGAAAACTTTGTCACAACCCGCTTTTTCCAGTTCGCGGATAGCAACCGGCGACGTAATGTCGTTGCCGAGAACCATATCTAAGTCGGCAAGTATAAGTTGCCCGGCGGAAATCGACGGTAAATGCGCCGCTTTCATCAGTAGTTTTTCCGTGACGGTATAGCCCATTTATTCCTCCATCATATCGAAAAGTTTGTTGCATCCGTTAAGATACGCGCGAATACTTGCTTCAACCGTGTCGGTGGAAATTCCGCGCCCCGTCGCTTCTTCGCCGTTATAACTAAGCCTGAGCGTCGCCGCGCCGACTGCGTCTTCACCCTCGGTAATGGCGTTTACCGACCAGTCGTCGAGTTTGAAATCGTACCCGATGATACGGTTGATCGTCTTAAACGCCGCGTCCAAAGGTCCGTCGCCCGTGCAGGTGTCCGCTTCTTTAACGCCGTCTTTGGTTTTTAAGGTGATGGAAGCCATCGCCGTGCCGCAAATCGTCGTTATGCCGTAGTTAAGAAGAGTGTATTTTTTCTCAACCTGCGTTGTGTTCGTGTGCGTAACGAGATAACTGATGTCCTTGTACGTGACGTACTTTTTCTTGTCCGCTATCTCTTTGAACCGTGAGAAAAGTATGCCGAGTTCTTCGTTCGTTACACGAACGTTCATTCCTTCGAGAAAATCGCGGAACGCGTGCTTTCCGCTGTGCTTTCCGAGCACTATGTCGTTTTGAATTATGCCAAGCGTTTCCGGCGTGATAATCTCGTAGGTCGCCGGGTTGGATAAAACGCCGTGCTGATGTATTCCGCTCTCGTGCAGAAATGCGTTCTTCCCCACAAGCGGTTTCGTCGGATGAATTTTAACGCCGGTAATAGAACTAAGAAGTAAAGAAACGGGGTAAATCTGCGTGGTAACGATATTCGTTTCCGCTCCGTAATGATCTTTGCGCACGTTTAACGCCATCACCACTTCTTCGAGAGCCGCGTTTCCCGCACGCTCGCCGATACCGTTTACCGTAACTTCCGCCTGTCTCGCTCCGCCTTCGATCGCCGCAAGCGTGTTCGCCGCCGCGAGCCCTAAATCGTTGTGACAGTGCGTTGCAAAAATAACGTTTTCCGCACCCTTAACGTGCGAAATAAGATACCCAAACAATTCCTTAATCTCTTCCGGGAAAGAGTACCCCACCGTGTCGGGAATATTTATCGTGGTCGCTCCCGACGCGACTGCGGCGTCGATTACGCGCACGAGAAAATCCTTGTCCGAGCGAGTGGCGTCCTCGCACGAAAACTGTACGTCTTCAAACAATGTGCGAGCATAGGACACCGTTTCGGTAACGAGAGAAACAACTTCGTCTTCGCTCATTTTAAGTTTGTATTGCATATGCAGGGGGCTTGTGGAAACAAAAAGATGAATACGCGGTTTTTTTGCAGCGTTTTTTAACGCCTTGTAAGAAATATCCACGTCTTCCTTTTTGCAACGGGCAAGACCGCACACCGTGCACTTCGTGACCGCTTCGGCAATCTCTTTTACAGAAGCGAAATCGCCCGCGCTGGAAGCGGCAAACCCTGCCTCGATTACGTCTACGCCGAGTTTTTCCAGGTTTAAGGCAAGTTCGAGTTTTTCCGAACTGTGCATACTGTTCCCGGGCGCTTGCTCGCCGTCGCGTAATGTCGTATCGAAGATAATCAGTTTTTTCATCGTTTCACCTTGATTTTTTCGTAAATATTATTTTATAATTATAACAAAACGAAGAAAACGTTGTCAAACCTAATTGAATAAAGGCAAAAACTTAATTAAATTCAGGCGAAGAACGGACGAAAGAAAAGGTGAAAAATGAAGATATTTGTATTGATTGACGCAAGAAACGGTAACGTAGACGTCGAAGACGTAAAATTCGAAACGGAAAAGGGAATAAAAACCGCTTTTCCCGATGCGGAAACAGAGTACGCGATAGCAGACGGAAGAAACGAGAACAAAACCGATTTTATCGCTAAATCCCTAGGCGGCAAGATCTTAGGCGGTAAAGTCTACGACGGCAACTTTTTCGTTAAAAACGCAAGTTACGGCGTTTGCGACGATACGGCGATTATCTCGGTCGCGGACTCTTCGGGGTTAAAAGACGTTATGATTAAAGACCCCGGCTATGCCACGAGTTACGGCTTAGGTCAGCAAATTTCGAGCGCGTTTAAGGTAGGGAAAACGAAAATAAACGTATTCTTGGACGGCGGCGCAAGCAACGATTGCGGAGCGGGCGCGGCGGCGGCTCTCGGCGCAAAATTCTACGACGAAGAAAATAAAGAGTTCGTCCCCACGGGCGCAAGTTTGGGAAAAGTAAGAAAAATCGACCTTAGCGGCTTGGACGAAAGAATAAATAAAACCGAATTCGTCGCTTTTTCCGACGAAAACGTAGAGTTGACCGGGCAAAACGGGTGCGCCTTTACCACTGCCAAAAATAAAGGCGCAAAGAAAGAAAAAATGCAAATCAAACTCGAAGAAAATATGAAAGAATATTTGAAAAACGATATTTTCGACGAACTCGACTTAAACGAAAAAGGTTTGGGAAACGGCGGCGGACTCGGACTTTTCGTTAAAACCGTTTTGAAAGGCGATTTAATTAGTACCGAACGGTGGGCGAAAACCAAAGCAGAAGACTTTATAGAAAAGAAAACGAAGGAAACCGACTTAATCTTGTGTTTAACGACGAATTCGATGAGCGAAAAGCAAAGTCTGTTCGACCTTATTAAGAACGAATATAAAGAAAAATCTTTTTCTTCGGGAAAATTATTTTGCGAAATAAATATGGATAATCGAGCAGAAACGAGCGAATCTCTTTCTAAAATAATTACGGAAAACTTAAGAAAAAATATAAGTATCGATTTTTTAGATAATACCGTAAATTCCGAATAAAAAACCATATCGGAGAAAAGAAAAACAAAAGTCAATAATAGTTCTCGGATCGCAAATTTCGTATCGCACGAAGAGCCGATAAGAAGCGGATAAAACTTTTGCTCATAAAATTAGACGGAAACAGTTGCAAAAACGAGAAACGTAGGTTATAATAGTAGGGCTTAACAAGGGAAACCTTTTTTCGAGCAACAACTTAATAACAAAACAATTACGGAGTGGTATCGAAGTGGTCGTAACGAGCACGACTGGAAATCGTGTTGTCGTGATGAGCGGCACGCGGGTTCGAATCCCGCCCACTCCGCCAAGTGAAACTCGTTTGAACCCTTGAGGTTCAAGCGAGTTTTCCTTTTGTACGATGGGGCTGTTGTTTCCCGTTGCGTTTAGGCAGTTGTTTGTTACGATTTTGCAGTTGCTCGCTATGTCGTTAAGTTGCGAAATAAGTTCTTCCGTGTCTTTCCTCTTAATTACCGTCGGGTGATTATCGTCGGTGTTGTAAAAGATTAAAATTTTGTCGTCATACAAAATAACACGGTTTATGAACGAGTTGAAAAACTCGTTTTTTTTCTTGCCCGTTTTCATACTTTTTACGGGCAAAATAGGTTAAAAACGCTTTTACTTTGTCCACTTCGAGCGGTTTTATCTGCCGAGCCTTTTCAAGCGAAATTTTGCTCTCTAATTCCTCTTTTTGCGTTTCGAGAGAAATCAGTCGTTCTTTGGTGGATTTAGTCACTATGCCTTGTTCTATGGCGGCAAGCAGTGCATTTATCGCTTTTTCTTTAGATTTCAACTCGTTTTCGAGATTTTCAAGCGTTGCGGTCTTTGTTATCTCCGAATTGAATTTTGAAACGACCTGTTCGGCAACGGT
>CAJLYQ010000051.1 GCA_905210905.1 uncultured Christensenella sp.
GGTGAATGCGTTCCCGGGTCTTGTACACACCGCCCGTCACGCCATGGGAGTTGGGAGTACCCAAAGTCGGCGAGCTAACCCGCAAGGGAGGCAACCGCCTAAGGTAAGACCAATGACTGGGGTGAAGTCGTAACAAGGTAGCAGTATCGGAAGGTGCGGCTGGATCACCTCCTTTTAAGGAGCAAGGTTTCCTTGCAACTTAGTCGAGGTCATATCGAGAAATCGATGTGATTACTCTAACGGATAATGCCGAGAGTATAAATGTTAAAACGACTCGCAAAGTTACCTTTCACTCTTTCTGTTCTTACGGTATGTTTATTAAATTCCTGTTGTGCAACCGTTTCGGTTGTATTTTTTTGTTCTTTTTTTTGCCTTTTGAGCCCTTTTTCTTGATTTTTACCCCTCACGTACTTCTGTACGCTTTGGGGAACGCGAAAAATCGCTTAAAAATCAAAAAAATAAAAAGAAATAATTAAATCTGATACCTTGTATGAATTTTAAGCATTGTCCGGTCTTGTTTATCCGTGAATGCGCTTACAGGTTGCGCAAACGGAAAAACGGAATAGGGAAATTCCCTAATATCGGGTTATACGTGCCGGTTCCGTTGGGCTTTAGGTTTAGGTGGGCGGCATTAGGAGAGAAAAAGATATAAAAAAGAGCGGTGTCGCTCTTTTTTACAGTTCGGAATAGTTTATTTGTGGTTTTTGAAGTAAAACTCTTTGTCTTTGTCCGAAATCGGTCGAAGGGTGCGGCAAGGGTTGCCGACGGTTACGACGTTTGTGGGAACGTCTTTCGTTACTACGCTGCCTGCGCCGATTACCGAGTTTTCTCCGATTGTAACGCCGGGTAAAATTATTGCGCCTGCGCCGATCCAACAGTTTTCGCCGATTTCGGCAAACATATCTTTAAGCAAAGCCGCTCTCTTCTCCTGTTCCGAAGGTCGGGTCGAGTTGTAATCGTACAGTTTTTCCAGCGTTTTTAACTGTTCTGCGGCTAGTTTTTCATCGTTCGGCAAATATAGTGCTTCGCCGTGCATTTTTTCGTATATGGTCATCGCGTATTTCCTTTCCTTTTACTATTGATTGTAAGACGATTTGCGCGGCATTTCAAGAGCGAAAAATGTTTAACGTGAAACGTGCGCTACGGGGATATGGTATTTATTGAAAAAACGGTAGTCGATACCGCTTACGCCTAATCCCCGACTGACTATCATTTTTGAATTGCCGCTTTCGTACCGTCCCGAAGTGTATTGGGGAAAGAAACCCTGATTTGGCGCGTAAAAAGCGGTTTTTCCTATGCGAAGAAGTCCGCCGTGGGCGTGCCCGGAAAAAACTACGTCCGGCGGCCGATCGGACGAAACGTATTCGGGGAATTTTTCGGGTCGGTGGGCAAGAAGAATGCGAACGTCTGCTTGTTTCGCCGTGTCGAACCCTTTTATTTTCTCGTCGTACGCGTAAGCGTCGCTTATTCC
This sequence comes from uncultured Christensenella sp., assembly GCA_905210905.1. GTDB lineage: Bacteria > Bacillota > Clostridia > Christensenellales > DTU072 > CAG-1782. The sequence goes on from CAJLYQ010000051.1 coordinate 1,472, forward strand.
TATAAAACAAAGAGTTTTTCCGTCTTTTTTAACGGTTTCTGTTTCGTTTTGCAATACCGTTATTCCGTTCCGGCTTGCCGTAAGAACGAATTTATCGAGTATTTTGCTGCCGATTTCGTGGTTTCCGATGACGAGAAAACAGCGTGAAAGGTCGCTGAGCGCGCGGAAAAACTCGCTTAAAGCGTCGAGATCGCTTTCCGTTGCGCTATCGTCGATAACGTCGCCGGTAAGCGCGACGAAATCCGGGGCGATTTTTCGTAGTTTGCTAAGAATTTCACCGAAAGAAAAGGCGTTTTGTGGATAATGCAAGTCGCTCAGGTGCGCAACGGTAAAACTCGGAGCGTTCGGCAGTGCTATGTCGAAGTCTTCGACTTGCAGATCGTTGCTGCATAAGTAACCGATCGAGGCGAGTATTATTGCGGCGAAAAGAATTATCCCGATACAAATCAACGCTTTGTCCATATAAGGTTAGTTTATGAAAGTCGGCGCCAGGTTATTATGAAAAACGCCGTTTTTCGGCGTTTTTCGACGATTTTTGCGACAGGAAAACGAAAAAATAAAAAAATAAACGATTTTTTATATAAATTGCTTGCAATAATTCCGTTTAGTGGTATAATAAATTAGCAGTCGAAAGGGCTGACTGCTAAAAAATAAATAATTAAACGGAGGCGTTTATGAAAAAGTTTAAGACAGAATCGCAAAAAGTGCTTGATTTGATGATCAATTCGATTTACACGCACAAGGAGATATTCATTCGTGAACTTCTGAGCAATGCGAGCGACGCCATCGATAAACTGTACTATAAAAGTCTTACCGATGGCATAAGCGGACTTACCAGAGAGGATTTTGCAATCGAAATTAAGGCAGATAAGGACGCGCGCACGCTTACGATCAGCGATAACGGTATCGGAATGACGGAAGACGAACTCGACAAGAACCTCGGCGTAATTGCTCGTAGCGGATCGCAGGAATTCAAGAAAAACGTTGAAAATACCGAAGATATCAACATTATCGGTCAATTCGGCGTAGGTTTTTATTCCGCGTTTATGGTAAGCGACAGGGTTGAAGTCGTGAGCAAGGCGTACGGAACGGACGAAGCGCACGTTTGGATCAGCAACGGCAGCGACGGTTATGAAATAAAACCTGCCGAACGCGACGGACACGGTACTACGATTACGATGCACATAAGGCCAGATACCGAAGAAGAAAAATACGGGCTTTTCCTTGAAGAATACGAGATAAAAGACCTTGTAAAGAAGTATTCGGACTACATTCGCTATCCTATTAAAATGGAAACCACGCAGTACAGGGAAGTGGACGGCAAACAGGAAAGTTATAAAGCGGAAGAAACGCTTAATAGTATGGTTCCGCTGTGGAAAAAGAACAAAAACGAGATAAAAAAGGAAGAATACGAGGCGTTTTATCGCGATATGTTCTACGATTACGAAGCGCCGGCGAGAGTTATTCACACTTCGGCGGAAGGTAAAGTCGACTATAAAGCGTTGCTTTTTATCCCGTCGCATCCGCAGTTCGATTATTACACGAAGAATTTCGAAAAAGGACTTCGTCTGTATACCGACGGCGTGCTGATTACCGACTGCTGCAAGGACCTTTTGCCCGATTATTTCGGATTCGTAAAAGGTTTGGTCGACAGTCAACTGACGCTTAACGTTTCCCGTGAAACAATTCAGCATAACAGCCAACTTCGTTTTATCGCGAACAACATCGAAAAGAAGATAAAGAGCGAACTCGAAGCGATGATAAACACGGACAGAGAAACGTACGAAAAGTTCTATAAAGGGTTCGGCAGACAACTTAAATACGGTATTTACGAGAGTTACGGCGCGAAAAAAGACGTTTTGCAAGACCTGCTTATGTTCCATTCGATTAAGGAAGATAAACTCGTTACGCTCAAAGAATACGTCGAAAAAATGCTCGAATCGCAAAAAGGCATTTACTACGCGACGGGCAACACCGTAGAGGCGATAAAGGCTCTGCCGCTTTGCGAAAAGATACTCGACGACGGTTACGACATCCTTTGCCTTACCGAAGATATCGACGAATTCGTGATTAAGGTAATGCAAAACTACGACGGCAAAGAGTTTAAGGCAATCTCGGCGTACGACGAAACTTCGGCGGAAGTTGCGGTCGAGAACAAAGAACTTACCGACTTCATCAAAGAATCGCTCGGCGATAAAGTAAGCGAAGTTAAGTTAACCAACCGTCTGAAATCTCACCCGGTCTGCATTACGACGAAAGGCGAACTTTCCACCGAAATGGAAAAAGTGCTTAACCGCGCGCCCGACGCTCAGGCGGGGATTAAATCGGAAAAAGTGCTTGAAATCAACGCAAATCACCCGATTTACGAAAAACTCGTCAAGTATTTTGCCGAAGACAAGGACAAGGTAAAGAAACTTTCCGAAGTGTTGTTTGAACAAGCGATGCTTATCGAAGGCGTTGCTCCGGAAAATCCGACCAACCTTGCCGCGCTTATCTGCGAACTTGTTTAAGAGCGCGAAACGCGAAGAAAAGGACCGCCTTAAAAAGCGGTTCTTTTTATTTGAAGAGAAAGGAAGTTTGTTGTATAATTAACGTTATGGACGGAGAAAAAATGCTGTATATGGCGGTTGCGGACCTGCACGGAAATGCGTCCGCTTACGAGAAAATAAGAGATAAAGCGAAAGAACTTAACCCGGATAAACTGTTTTTTCTGGGCGATTTCGGCGGCGAGCCTGCCTGGATTAACAACGTCGTTCTGGACAAAATTTATTGTCCGATAATCGGCGTGCAGGGCAACAACGACAGTCTTTCTTTTATGGAAAGCCTTAATCTCGGCAATCAGGGGCGGTTCTATACCGAAGAACTCGGAGGAAGAAAACTTTTCTTTACTCACGGTCATTTGTACGGCAGGACGGGTATTCCGCCGGTACTCGGAGAAGGGAATATAATCTTTTACGGACACTACCACTTCCCCGAACTGTACAACAAACACGGAGTATGGCACGTATGCGTGGGTAGCGCAGGCTTGCCGGCGATAGGTGCGGAAGCGACGTATTGTCTGTTTGACGGTGAAAAAATCCGTATTTTGTCGCTCGATACCGACGAAACGGTGGTCGAAAGGAGTTTGGAATGAAAAAAATAATGTTCGTTTGCCACGGCAATATATGCCGTTCGCCGACCGCCGAGTTCGTGATGAAAGATATTGTTAAAAAAGCGGGGAAAGAAAACGAATACCTGATTTGTTCCGCCGCAACGAGCACGGAAGCGATCGGCTGCCATATATACTACCCGGCGAAAAAGGAACTCGACAAAAGGGGTGTAAAAACCGATGACAGGCGAGCCGTGCAAGTGCAACGCTCGGATTACGACAAATACGACCTGTTCGTGATTATGGACGGACGGAACGAGATAAATCTCCTTAAATGCTTCGGCGGAAAAGACGAAAAGGGCAAAATCAAAAAACTGCTCAACTTCACGCCCGAAGGCGGCGACGTGGCGGATCCGTGGTATACCGATAGGTTTGACGTCGCTTTCGACGAGATTTATCGCGGTTGCTGCGCACTTTTCGAGTATTTGGAGAGAAAAGACCGATAATCCGATGAATTGTTCCACGTGAAACAATGAAATTTTATTTGTACGCAAATTTTGCTCCGACCCGAAACGGCAAAAGACGGGCGAAAAGCGGCAAGAAAAACACCGAAAAGCAAGGTTTTTCGGCAAAAACAAGCCGTTTGCGACGTGGCGCGCAATATTAAAGTTTTGCCGTAATCGGACGGGAGTAGTGCGGATATACGGATAAACAATTCTAAAAAAATACGAGCGGAGAAAATTTCCGCTCGTTTTTTACTCTATTAAACGGTCAAATAACCCTTTGCGTACGCTGTTGCGCCGTTTATCTATAATCGGCGGATTTTATAAAAACGTTTTTTCATAAAAAAATACCGTGTTCCGAAAAGAACACGGTATTTTAGTTAAAGCGTCAATTAGTCTTTTTTCGGCGTTTCGGAAGCCATTTCTTTATATTTTTCACGACGTTCCGCAGCGTCTTTTTCGTTGATCTCGAAGAGTTTTTCCGCTTGGTCGGGGAACATCTTCTTGAGCGAGGTGTATCTCGTTTCGCCGAGAAGGAAGGACTTGTAATCCGCCGTCGGGTCTTTGCTGTCGAGAGTGAACGGGTTTTCGCCCTTGTCCGCTTTTTCGGGGTTGAAACGATACAGCGACCAGTATCCGCAATCTACCGCTTTCTTCATTTCGGCGATCGAGTTGCTCATATTGATACCGTGGTTGATACACGGCGCGTAGCAGATGATAAGGGACGGACCGTGGTACGCTTCCGCTTCTTTCATAGCGTTTACTACCTGAGCCATATTCGCGCCCATGCTTACTTGCGCTACGTAAACGTAACCGTAACTCATAGCCATCATACCGAGATCTTTTTTCTTCGTTCTCTTACCGCTTGCCGCAAATTTAGCGATGCTTCCGGTAGGAGTGGATTTGCTTGCCTGACCGCCGGTGTTGGAGTAAACTTCGGTGTCGAGTACGAGAATGTTTACGTCTTCGCCCATAGCGAGTACGTGGTCTACGCCGCCGTAACCGATATCGTACGCCCAGCCGTCGCCGCCGAAGATCCATACGGATTTCTTAACGAGGCAGTCCGCGTTGTTTTTGATCTCTTCGATAAGTTCGGGACAAGCGGTTTCTTCCGCGATTGCCGCAACGACTTTTTCAGCCGCAACTTTGCTCTTTTCGGCGTCGTTTTTGTTTTCTATCCATTCGAGGAACGCCGCGTTCGTTTTTTCGTTTACGCTGTCAAGCGAAGCGCGCATATCTTCTTCGATCTTGTTTCTTCTTTGCGTGATCGCAAGGTTCATACCGTAACCGAATTCGGCGTTGTCTTCAAACAGGGAGTTTGCCCACGCAGGTCCGTGTCCTTTGTCGTTTACGGTGTACGGGCAGGTGGGTGCCGAACCGCCGTAGATGGACGAGCAGCCCGTCGCGTTTGCGACGATCATTCTGTCGCCGAACAGTTGCGTAACGAGTTTTACGTAAGGAGTTTCTCCGCAACCTGCGCACGCTCCGCTGAACTCGAACAAAGGTTTGTTGAACTGGCTGTTCTTAGCGTTAACGTTGGCGTAAACTCTGTCGTTTTCGGGAAGCGCTTCGGCGTAGTCCCAGTTTTGCGCTTGTTCTTCGATGGCTTCCGCAACGGGGATCATCGTGAGCGCTTTGGTCTTAGCCGGGCAAACGTTTGCGCAGGAACCGCAACCCGTACAGTCGTAGGGGCTTACCTGAATTCTGTATTTATAACCCTTGAATCCGATAGCGTCTTTGGTTTCGAACGTAGCCGGAGCGTCGGAAAGTTGTTCGGGAGTTTTGAGTACCGGACGGATTGCCGCGTGCGGACAAACCATAGAGCACTGGTTGCACTGAATGCAGTTTGCGATGTCCCAGGAAGGAACTTTAACCGCGGTGCCTCTCTTTTCGTATTTGGTCGTGCCTACGGGAACAACGCCGTCTGCGCTGAACGCGCTTACGGGAAGTTTGTCGCCCTGTTGGCAAAGAACGGGGTTAATCGTGTTCTTGAAGTATTCCGTACCCTTGATTTCTACCATAGGCGCGCCTTCGGTGGTCGTTGCCCAACTTTCGGGATAGCGGACTTCTTTGAGGTTGGCGATTGCGCCGTCTACCGCCGCGTAGTTCATATTGACTACCGCGTCGCCTTTCTTTCCGTAGGTCTTTTTGATTGCCTGCTTCATATAGGTTTCCGCGTCGGAGTAGGGGATAATGTCGGCAAGTTTGAAGAAAGCCGCCTGCATAACGGTGTTTACGCCCTTCGTTGCGCCGATGGAAGAGATAACTTTGTTACCGTCGAGCGTGTAGAACTTAACGTGCTTTTTAGCGATGGCGTTCTTTACGCAGGCAGGAAGCATTTTGTCCATTTCTTCCGGTTCCCAGATACTGTTAAGAAGGAACGTTCCGTTTTCTTTGATGTCGGAGAGCATATCGTAACGATAGATATAACTCGGGCAGTGGCACGCTACGAAGTCCGCGTGGTCGATAAGGTACGAACTCTTGATGGGTTTGTCGCCGAAACGAAGGTGAGAAATCGTAATGCCGCCGCTCTTCTTGCTGTCGTAGTGGAAATAGCCCTGAGCGTATTTTTCGGTGTGGTCGCCGATTATTTTAATGGAGTTCTTGTTAGCGCCGACGGTACCGTCGCTGCCCAGTCCGTAGAACTTGCAGCAAATGCTTCCTTCGGGAGCCGCGTTGATGACTTTGTCCATCGGGAGAGAAGTGAACGTCACGTCGTCCACGATACCTACCGTGAAGTGGTCTTTGTTCGCTCCGCCCATATTTTCGTAGATTCCGTAAATCATAGTCGGGTTGAACTCTTTGCTGCCCATACCGTAACGTCCGCCGAGAATGGTATAACCTTTTCCTGCGAGAGCGGTGCAAACGTCGAGATAGAGAGGTTCGCCGAGCGAGCCGGGTTCTTTGGTACGATCGAGTACGCTGATGTATTTAACGGTAGCGGGGATAGCCGCAGCGAGTTTGTCCGCACGGAAAGGACGATAAAGTCTGACTTTAAGGAGACCTACTTTTCCGCCGCGAGCGTTGATGTAATCGACGGTTTCTTCCGCCGCTTCGCAGCCCGAACCCATCATTATGATAATCTTTTCAGCGTCGGACGCGCCGTAGTAATCGAAGAGATTGTATTTTCTTCCGGTGATGCTTTCTACCTGAGCCATACATTGTTCTACGATTTCGGGAACGGCGTCGTAGTACTTGTTGCAGGCTTCTCTGTTCTGGAAGTAGATATCGCCGTTTTGCGCGGTACCTTTCTGAACGGGGTGTTCGGGGTTAAGCGCACGGTTTTTGAAATCGACGATGTCTTTCATATCTACGAGTTTTTTCATATCTTCGTAGTCGATGGCGTCGATCTTGCTTACTTCGTGGCTGGTGCGGAAACCGTCGAAGAAGTGCAGGAACGGAACTTTGGATTTGAGCGTAGCCAGGTGGCTTACGAGAGCAAGGTCCATAACTTCCTGAACGGAGTTACTGCACAGCATAGCGAAACCGGTCTGACGGCAAGCCATAACGTCCGCGTGATCGCCGAAAATGTTAAGAGCGTGAGCGGCGAGCGCACGAGCGGAAACGTGGAAAACGCAGGGCATAAGTTCGCCTGCGATTTTGTACATATTAGGGATCATCAGGAGCAAACCCTGAGAAGCGGTAAAGGTCGTGGTAAGAGCGCCGGCGCAAAGAGAACCGTGAACCGCGCCTGCCGCGCCCGCTTCCGATTGCATTTCGGCAATACGGAGTTGCTGACCGAACATATTTTTTCTTCCTTGAGCAGCCCACTCGTCGGAGTTTTCCGCCATAGGGGAAGAAGGCGTGATGGGGTAAATAGCCGCTACTTCACTGAACGCATAAGCAACGTGCGCCGCAGCGGTATTACCGTCGATAGTCATTTTTTTACTCATTAGAACCTCCATTTAATTTTTATGAGTTTTATGTTTCCCGACTGAAAGTCGGACGACGTTATGTTTATCTTGATAATTATACAAACTTTTTTTACATAAGTCAAGACAAAGCCGACCAAACGTCGTGCGGGATTTTGCGGCAGTCGCTATGCTTTGTGCGGACAAAATCTAATCACGCACGAGTCGGACTTACAAGGAAGCAAAATGACACATTTTGCTTAGAGAGTGAAGTTCGCAGGGGCGTTGCCCCTTGCTCGATCCCTATAAGGGCGGCACTCACGGCGCCTGTCCGCTCGTGCCGGCAAAGTGCCTTTGCTCGCATTATAAGTAATTACTTCTGTCGTGCGATAAACTTATATGCATAATACACTCATTGCGATACAGGGATGCAACGTCCCACGTTTCCCCCTCATCAGTCACTATCGTGACAGCGTTCCCCCCAAGGGGAAGCCTTTCTGTATATTAAAAGCAGTCACCCTTGTCGTGAGACAAACTTATACAAGCACTAGACTTGTTGCGTAATGGGATGCAACGTCCCACGTTGCTTGCGTAACGAGATGCAACGCTCGGCATTGCCAACGTCCCACGTTGCCCCTTGGGGATAAAAGTTTCGGATTTTTTCTATTTTTTTACCGATTTTTTGAAAATAGTCTTAACAAACGTTTGACATAGGTTTTCGGTGTATATATAATTGCTTTTGTGTTTAGAAAAAGTAAACTTTCGATTTAGTACAGTTAGAAACGAGTTACACGGAGTTTATTGTTACTAAACCGAAGAGGGAGCGTTTTTCCGGTGCGTTTTAAGGGCGCGGAAAACGGTTCTCGGTAAAAAACGGGAGAGAAAATAATGGAAATCGGAGCAAAAGTTAAATCTTTGCGACTTAAGAACAATCTTACGCAGGAAGAACTTGCGGACAGGTGCGAACTTACGAAAGGGTTTATAAGCCAACTCGAGAACGACGTGGTCAATCCTTCTATCGACACGCTCGGCGACATACTCGTGGTGCTCGGCAGTAATCTCGGAGAGTTTTTTCAGAACGAGGACAGCGAGCCGATCGTGTTCCGCAAAGAAGATTATTTCAGCAAGGACTACGGCGACAGCGTGACGACATGGCTAGTTCCGTCGGCGCAAAAGAACGCGATGGAACCTATCGTGCTTGATTTGCTTGAAAAAGGCGCGAAAGAAACGGATATGCCACACGAAGGGGAAGAGTTCGGGTTCGTCGTGTCGGGTAAAATAAAACTTACCGTCGGCAAGCGCAGTTTTACGGCGGAAAAGGGTGAAACGTTTTATTTCAAAGCGGACAAAAAACATTCCATAGAGAGCATAACGGACGAAAAGGCGACGGTACTATGGATATCCTGTCCGCCGAATTTCTAAAAATACAAAAGGACGAGGTGACGAATGGGCGTTATTCAAAGAAAAATCGAAAAAATCATCGAAGTTAACGGTATAACAAAGGTATTCGACGACGGCGTGACCGTAATCGACGACCTTAATCTCGGCATAAGAAAGGGGCAGTTCGTGACCCTGCTCGGACCGAGCGGATGCGGGAAAACCACGCTTTTGCGAATTATAGCAGGGTTTGAAAAGCCGACCGAAGGCAAAGTCTTCATCGAAGGCGTGGATATGACGGACGTGCCGCCTTATAAAAGACCGGTCAACACCGTTTTTCAGCGTTACGCACTGTTTCCGCACCTTAACGTGTACAAAAACATCGCTTACGGCTTAAAAATCAAAAAAATCGACAAAGCGACGATAAAAGAAAAAGTAACCGCCGCGCTTAAACTCGTTAATCTCGAAGGGTACGAACACCGTAACGTGACCAGCCTTTCGGGCGGACAGCAACAGAGAGTAGCGATAGCGAGAGCGCTCGTATGCGAACCTGCGGTTCTTCTTCTCGACGAGCCTTTGGGCGCGCTCGACCTTAAAATGCGTAAAGAAATGCAGAGCGAACTTATTTCTATGCATAAACGTCTTGGCATAACCTTTATCTACGTTACGCACGATCAGGAAGAAGCGCTTACGATGAGCGACGTCGTAGTCGTAATGAACGACGGCGTTATCCAACAAATAGGAACGCCGCAAAAGGTTTACGACGAACCGAGCAACGCGTTCGTTGCGTCGTTTATCGGTGAAAGCAACATAATAAGCGGCGTTATGCCGAGAGATTACTGCGTATCGTTCTTAGGACAGGAACTCGAATGTCTTGACAAAGGGTTCGAAAAGAACGAAAAAGTCGACCTTGTAATCCGTCCGGAAGACATAAACGTTTATTCCTCGGACAGCGGCAAAGGACAGTTCGACGGCAAAGTAATAGGCTCGGTGTTTAAGGGAACGTACTACGAAATGGAAATCGAAGCGAACGGTTACGAATTTACCGTTCAATCGACGAAGAACCAGACCGTCGGATCCGCCGTGCGTCTGGGAATCACGCCGAACGGTATTCATATAATGAAAAAACTCCGCTCGGTAAACGAGTTTTACGGCGAAGTTTCTTCGGAAAACACCGTTCATTTCTGCGGCGGCGACTTCGAGTTCGAAAACAACAACGGACTGGAAAAGGGTACGAGAGTTAAAATCAGCGTAGGGTTCGACGCGGTTACCCTTACCGACGACGAAGAAGACGGCGTAATCGGCGCAAACGTAACTCAATCCTTATATAAAGGTAACTATTATCAGGTACAAATCTACACCGATACCGACGAAGACTTTTACATCGATACGGTTGACGAATGGGACAACGACGACCGCGTAGGCGTACTTATCGACAAAACGAAAATTATCGTAACGGAAGCAGAGGACGAGAATGAAGAAGAAAATTAAACTCAGGTTCAGAAAAGAATATCTCGCTTTTCCGTATCTTGCGGTGAGTATAGTGTTCGTCATTATACCGCTCGCGCTCATACTCGTGTATGCGTTTACCGATACTTCGGGCAATTTCTCGGTTTCGGCGTTCTACCGCCTTACCGTGGCGACTTCCTGGAAAAGCATAGTAAGAAGTTTGCTTATGGCGTTCCTTACCACCGTAGGTTGTCTGATATTAGCGTATCCGACGGCGGTTGCGCTTACCAAAATCAAAGCGAGCAAACGCACCATAATACTTATGGCGTTCGTAATGCCGATGTGGATAAACTCCCTTTTGAGAATATACGCGGTAAAACTGTTTTTCAGCGACATAATGGGTATGGAAAAAGGCTTTTTGCTGACCCTTATCGGTATGATTTACGACTTTTTCCCGTTTATGCTGCTGCCTATCTATACGATACTTGCGGATATGGACAAAGGCGTAATCGAAGCGTCGTACGATCTAGGAGCAAGCAAGGCGCAAACTTTTCTTAAAGTTAAACTCCCTTTGTCCGTGCCGGGAATAGTAAGCGGCGTGCTTATGGTGTTTATGCCCACCGTTTCTTCCTTCGCAATTTACGACATCCTGGGATACGACGGCGGCGGCGCGTCTTTCCTTGACGGAAGACTGTTCGGTAATATCATTTACTACTACTTCGAGAAAGGTATGTACAACAACGGCAGCGCGCTCGCGCTTATATTGCTCGTGCTGATTATCCTGTCTACGCTCGTAAGCAACCTTATCACAAAAGGAAAAACCGTTAAAAAAGGAGGAACGATAGCGTGAAACGTAAATTAAGTCAAAAACGCGACGTTATATTAAGTATCGTTTTCCTCGTGGTAATGCTAATAATAACCTACCTTCCGGTAGCGATACTTACCGTCTATTCTTTCACCGATTCCAAAACGATAGGATTGTGGAACGGGTTTAGTTTCGAACTGTACAAACAACTGTTTTCCGACGAAGAAATACTCGGCGCGCTGAAAAACACCGTTATCATCGGCGTAACGGCTTCCGTGCTTGCCGTTATTCTCGGTACGCTCGCGTCTATCGGTATCCACAGTATGAAAAAAGTTCCGAAAATGATAAGCGAATCCGTTAATCAGATCACGATGGTAAACGCGGATATAGTCACCGCCGTAGGCTTTATGCTGCTGTTCCTTTTCGTTATCGTTATTCCGAGCGATTACTTCGCGCTTATCATAGCGCATACGGTAATATGTACGCCGTACGTCATTATGTCGGTTATGCCGAGATTGAGCCAACTTAACCCGAACGTGTACGAAGCGGGGCTGGACCTCGGAGCAACCCCGATGAAAGCGATCTTCAGTATAATATTGCCGCAACTTATCCCCGGAATAATCGCGGGATTTGCGCTTGCGTTTACTATAAGTCTGGACGACTTCACTATAAGCACGCTCATAAGCAGCAGCGTGGATACTATACCGAGATATTTGTATAACAAACTCAAAGTCAAAGGCGTAATGCCCGTTCTGAGAGCGTTAAGCGTGGTTATTATGGTGGCGGTTATGGCGGTTCTCGTTATTATCAACGTGGTTTCCGCTAATATGGAAAGAAAAAGAAAACAAATGGAAAAGAATCTCGGAGGTAAAGGTGAATAAGAGAATAATTGCGCTCGCCGCGATAGTCGTTATGCTCGTTGCCGTTACGGCGATTTTCGCCGGTTGCTCCGCAGACAGAGCGATTACCATAAGAATAGCCGCGCCCGGTGAGTATATGGACTCGGCAACGTACAACGGTTTCGCCGACTGGTATTACGAAAAAACCGGTAAAAAAGTGCTTGTCGAATACAACGAGTTCGATACACTGGAAAACCTTTATACCTGGATCAGCATAAAGAAAGAAGATTACGACCTTATTTGTCCGTCGGACTATATGATACAAAGACTGGACGGCGAAGGGCTTTTGCAACCGATTAACGACCAAACGCGCGCATTGTTAAACGAGAGAATAGATCCGAGAGTTATACAAATGGCGAAAGAATCCTACGACCCCGAGTTCAAACTCAGCGCGCCGTATATGTGGGGTACGCTCGGAATAATGTTTAACGTAAACAGCGACGGCAAACCCGGGTTGCAAAACGAACTTGACGAGATGAACTCGTGGGACGTATTCTGGAATGCGAAACACAAAGATAAAATCTTTATGAAAGACTCGGTGCGCGACGCGTATTCGGTGGCGGCGGTGTACAACAAGCGCAAAGAACTCAGAGCCGCGCTCGGCGAGAGCCTTAACTACAACAACCCTGCTTACAGAGAAATCTTGCTCGAAATTTTCGACAGAACGGACGACGAAACGATAAAAGCCGCGGAAAAGGCGCTTATGGCGCAAAAACGCAACGTCCACGACTACGAAGTCGATTCGGCAAAAGACGAACTGCTCAGGGATAGCAACGGCAAGAAAGGGTACTTCGGACTGTTCTGGAGTTGCGACGCCGGTTATATAATGACGGGCGAAGAAGACGATACAAACAAGAACCTTTATTACACCGTTCCCGAAGAAGGGAGCAACGTCTGGTTGGACGCATTCGTTATTCCTACGTATTCCAAAAACCCCGATTTAGCCAACGCGTTTATCGAGTATTTGTCGGAAACCGATATAGGATACGAATGTATGGACTACGCAGGAGCGACGACGGCGGTTAAAGCCGCGGCGGAAGAATACAAAGCAATGCTCGAAGAAGACGAAGACGGATTTTTCGAAGGAACGTACGAAGGGTTCAGAGAAATGTATATGGAAATGATGTTCCCGTCGGACGAAACGTTAAAACGTTGCGCCATTATGAAAGATTACGGCGAGTATAACCAAAAACTCGACGAAATGTGGATGGACGTAATACTGAGTTAACGTACCATATAAGGAAAAGGAAAAATGACAGGTCTTATTATTGCGATGGATAAAGAACTCGCTCCGCTCGTGCAAAACGAAGAAGTGGAACGGGAAACGAGAAAGAACTCAACTTTTTATAAGTTCGTAATAGGCGACGAAAACTGCGTTGCGATAAGGAGCGGTATAGGCAAGGTAAACGCGGCGTACGCCGCAACCGTGCTGATAAACGAGTTTAACCCGGACGTAATAGTTAGTACCGGAATAAGCGGCGGTCTCGGAAGAAACAACTTGCTCGATCTCGTCGTTTCCGAAAAATGCGTGCAGTACGACGTGGATACTTCCGCGCTCGGCGACCCAGTAGGACTTGTCAGCACGATAAACAAAATCTATTTCGACGCGGACGAAACGCTTGTGAAAAAGTTCGTGGAAAAATGCGGAGCGAAAAAAGCCGTTCTTGCGTGCGGCGACAGGTTCGTTGCGGATGAAAAAACGAAAAAAACGATAGTGGACCTTTTCGACGCAGGAGCGTGCGATATGGAAAGCGGAGCGATAGCGCAGGTTGCGTATCTGGAAAACAAACCTTACGTCGCGTTAAGATGTATATCCGACGGAGCAGGGGACGGAGCGGAACTCGATTACGAAAAAATGACGAACAAAGCCGCCGAAATTTTGGCGAAAGCAATAAGAACGGCAATTAGTTAGAACTCCGACCAAACGTCGTGCGGGATTTTGCGGCAGTCGCTATGCTTTGTGCGGACAAA
>CAJLYQ010000052.1 GCA_905210905.1 uncultured Christensenella sp.
TGCGTCAAACGCCCGTGTAACGTGTGGTCGGCTATTCACACATCGCTCGCCCCGTCTTCGAACCCTTTCCCTACGACTTCTCCGTTTATGCCGTTTTCTTTAAGGAAGTCGAGTACGGCGTTACCCAAAGAAAACCGAGCGGTTAGTTTTTTTATCAAATCGTTTTTTTCCGCAGAAAAAAGATCGGCGGTTTTTTCGGTGTCGGTTTCGCTTAGCAAAACGTCGATATAATGCCGCGCCGTGCCGCCGTAATATTCTATATGGATAAGCAAACGATTATTTTCTATAAAAAACTCGGTGTATCCGTCCATTTCTTCCTTCCTTTGTGCCGTATTATCCTTATATAAACGACGCGTTCCGCCCTACAAGAGCGGAACGGCGTTTAATTTTTCTTTAATTTACGAACAATTATTGCTTGTTAGCGTTTTTTTCGGGCAACGGCGAACGGAGCGCAAAGCGATAAACGCTTTCTATGCTGCTTGCGCACGCTTTTTGCGAATCGTAGTTTTGTCCGTAGTATTCGATGGGCGAATTCGCCGATTTGCTTCTCAACACGAACTTATATCTGCCGGACTTGTCGGGGTCGATTACGAAATATCCGTCGCGAACCGTGTTTATAAAGGTTTTCAAACCGTTAAGACAGCCGCTTTCCGCTTTGTAATCTCTGGATTCGTAAAGAAGTTGACCGTTGTTGGCGAAAAGCAGGAAAACGAACGGCGAAGTTTTGGAGTTTTCGTCCACTCTCGCGATTTCCCATTTGCCTACCGCGCCCGAACCTTCGGCGACGTCTTTGACGAGTTCTTCGGGGATCTCGTAATAAACGAACTTAGCCGCATAGTCTTCGGTGGTGATGTCTACTATCGGAGAGATCGGCGCAAAACGTTTTACGCTTTCGATGTTGTTTCTGCAGGAAGTTTCCGTAGAGAAACTTTCTCCGACGTACAAAAGCGTGTTGCTCGTAGGACTTTTAAGTATGAATTTGTAGTTTTTGAACTTGTCCGCGCGAACGGTAAATCTTCCTGCATTTACCGCGTCGATAAAGTTGGCGATCGCTTCTTTGCAGGAATCCACGGACTTATACGCCTTGCTTTCGTAAAGAAGTTGTCCGTTGTTGGCGAGAAGTAAATAGTTGTATCCGCCGAGGTCGGAGTTGCAGATCTCGATCTTTCCTACGACTTTGTTTTCTTTAACTTCTTCTTCCGCAGGTTGTTCGAAACTGACTTTATTTTCGGGATCGTTGAGTTTAACTTCGGGTTTTTCCAGCATATTTACCTGTTCCGCTTCCGCTTTTTCTTCCGGCTGCTTTTCAACCGCCTTTTTAGCAACGGGTTTTTTCGTCGCTTTCTTTGCGGCAACGACTTTTTTTACGGGTTCTTCCGCCGCAACGGTTTCCGCTTTCTCTTCGGCTTTTTCTTCTTTAACCGGTTCTTCCGCTTTTTCTTCGGCTGCGGGAGCGGCGACGACGATTTCTTCTTCGACCTTTTCTTCCGCTATCGGTTCTTCCGCTTTTTCTTCGACTGCCGGTTCCGCTTTTTCTTCGATTTCTTCTTTTTCTTCGGTCTGTTCGGAAACGACTTCTTATTTTTCTTCCGCAGGTTCTTCCTTAGCCGCCGTTTCGTATTCGGGATCGGCGTATTTCTCGGTTTCGGCGGACTTTTTTTCGGACACGTCGATGGTTTCGCCTACTTCTTCGTAGCGTCTTTTACCTTTTTTCGACGCGCGACAGCAGACTACGATGAGCGCAGCGATAAGAGCGGCAATAACGACCGCCGCAATGATCAAATGCCAGCATTTGAACGTTATGGCGTTGCCTAATGCAATTTCCTGATTGATAAAATCCGCAAAAGCGGCGATACCGAATAAAAACATAAGTTCTCTCCTTGTTGTTTCGTGTTATTTCACGTCCGTTTCGGACGACTTTTATCGACTGATAGTGTACTACATTTTTCGCGCGGTTGTCAATTATTTTACTTTTTTTATAACGAATAAATATTCGCGCGGACGCGGCGCATACTACCTTTATGAGCAGAAAAGTCCTTTTTTTCGTCTTGGTTTCGGCTTTGGTTTGCGCCGTATGCTTTTTTTCGGGCACGGCGGTAAAACCCGTAAAATTTAACGTGGTTATGCTCGACGGCGAACTCGTCGCGTTTAACAAAACCTACGACTGTTCTTTTTCCGCGTCGGCATTATCTCGCTTATTCTATGGCAGCAATCCGAGAAATATGCTTAATTCCCGATTTAAGGGTAACGCAAGTAATTTTTTGGATTACTTAAACTCCGATATTAAGTCGGACGTAGTCGCTTTGGCGAAACGACTTTCGTTTTCCCCCGTCGAACCGAACGTAAATTTCCTCGGCAAAGGCGAATTCGTTTTTACGGACGGTAAAAACGGTAGAAATTGCGACGAGAATACGGCTTTGCAAAAAGCGGCGGAAAAAGAGACGTCGAATTTATCGTTCGACGTAATTCCGCCGAAAAAAACGGTTGACGAACTGAAAAAAGACGCGCAACCGAGCGGAAGGGCGAAAACCGCCTATTTTACTTCGGGTAAAGCGAGAAAAAACAACGTCGAACTTGCGGCGAAGCGGCTTGACGGCAAAACCGTACTGCCGGGCGAAAAGTTGTCTTTTAACGAAGTCGTGGGGAAAAGAACGACGGAAAACGGCTTTTCCGAAGCGAAAGTCATCGTTTACGGCGAATATACGGGCGGGGTGGGTGGGGGCGTCTGTCAGGTTTCCACTACGTTATACAACGCGTGGCTTTGCGCCGGGCTTGACGCGGAAAAATCCCTTTGTCACTCTCTCGAACCGAGTTACGTTGCACCGGGACTCGACGCTATGGTAAGCGAAACCAGCGACCTTGTTCTCGTCAACAATTCTTCTTCTCCTGCGTATATCGGAGCGTTTTACGACGGAAATTACCTTGAGTTCGTGGTTTACTCGCGTTCCCTGCCCTGCACGATAAAACTCGCAAGCGAGTTCGTCCGCGCCATACCCTGCGACGAGTACAAAGTCGTTTACGGCGAAGAAGAAAAAATACTTTCTTACCCTAAAAACGGCGCGATTTACCGCTCGTACAGGGAATATATCGTGGACGGGGAAGTCGCTCTTAAAGAACCTTTGCGCACTTCCGCCTATTTGCCGCAAAAAGGAAAAATAAGTAAAATTAAGTTTTCCGACGAAGAATAAAAACGTATATTGCGGCTCAAAATAATATCACAAACACTTTAAGGAGGTTAGTTATGAAGAACAGTAAAATCGTAAAAACCGGTGAAAAACCCGGACGCGGCAAGTATTCCTGCACTAATTGCCATACTTGCGTAACTCTCGACGCGGGCGATAAAATGCCCCCGTGTCCGAAATGTACGAACAGCGAATTCACGAAACAAAACGGCTAACGACGCCTTAAATCCGACTAAATAAAAACGGATTGCGAAAAAGTAAAAGGTCCGCCGAATCGGCAGACCTTTTATCTTTTTTTTTAAGTAAATTTTACTTCAGACGGGCGTCCATAAACGCAAACGCGCGCTTGAAACATTCTTTGCTTATCTTCGTCCAAAAGTTAAAATGGAAACAGTGGTTGTCTAAAAACTTTTTGGACGCGAACGCTTCGTTTTCCACGCCACATTCGTCGAGTTCTTTTTTGAGAAGTTCTCCCTGTCCTTTGCAGAAAATATCTTTACCGCTCATTACCAAGAATGACGGGCACCATTTTTCGTTTACCCATTCGATAGGACTGATATATTTAAGGTCGGCGTAGTCGTTAATGTTTGAAAAATCTTTTTTGAGTTTGTACTCGTCGCTGTCGAGATAACAACGTCCGATGTCCCATACTATATTGAAAGGCAATTTGGTAAGAGAGATACTCTTTACAAGGTCGTACGGACCGCAGAAGGACGCTAGCAATGCGGGTTTAACTTTTATCGGCACGCCGATTCTTTCTTCGAGTTCGGGATTTGCGGCAACTGCGACAAGTTGCGTCGCATAATACGCTCCCGCGCTATCGCCGGTCACGCAAACCTTATTGACGTCTATATTGTACTTTTCCGCAAGCGTGGCTATGTAGTTAAGTGCTTTGCAACAGTCCTGAATCGCCGCCGGGAAACGGTACTTCGGGCTGAGACGATAGTTTACGTTGAACACGAAATAGCCGTGTTTTGCATAACGCTTGCACAAACTCTTTCTGTACTTCATATCGCCTTTAACGAAACCGCCGCCGTGGATGTTAAGCACCACGGGAAGAAGGGGTTTGTCCTTGCCGACCAAAGCCGGATCGTAATAAACCTGTCCTACGCATTCGGTGGGGTACTTTTCGTCGTAAACCACGACTTCTTTTTCCTGCGTCATACCTTTATAACGGCGATAATTTTGCAAAGGATTGCAAAGTTTGTCTATAACCACGAAAACAAATTCCGAGCGAGTCATAAAAACCTCCGATTTTTCTTTTTTTTATTATTATACGACCTTATTCGCCGTTTTTCAAGTCTTATTTTCGCTTTTTATACATTTTCCGATTTTTTACGCCGACAAACGCCGTTCGACGTAACGTTCGTTATAATACGCATATCGGACGAGCCGAACTCGGTATACCGAAAAGCGTACGGTAAAACCGAAAGAAAAACGCAAAAATGCTCATTGACAGAGTATCTTTATAATGATAAAATACATAGTATTATCAATGTTTTTTACGGAGAGAACGATGAAAAAAAGAGAACTTCAACCGTTAAATCCCGATCTCGTACCGGGTAAGGAAAAGTTGTGCTACGGCATAGGCGGTTTTATGGACGGCGGCGCGGTCGCGCTTATGTCCTGCGTTATGCTCAAGTATATGACTACCTGGGGTGTCGCTCCGGCAATCGCTTCCACCATTATGATGGTCGCGAAAATCTGGGACGCTATCACCGATCCGCTTATGGGATTTATCAGCGACAACACCCGCGGCAAGTTCGGCAGGCGTAAACCGTATATGGTAGTCGGCGGCATACTGGTAATCGTCGCGCTTACCCTTTTGTTTATGCCCGTGAGAAAATGGGGTATGTCTACCGGCGAATTTACCGCTTATATTTTGATTTTCTACCTTGTCTGGAACACGGTCTCTACGATCACGCAGGTGCCGTACTGCTCGATGTCTGGCGACATTTCGCCGCTTTATAAGGAAAGAAACAACGCAAACACGGTGAAACTCGTGTTCACTTCTCTTTCGAGCGGTATTTCTTACGTCGTGCCTTTGCTTGTACTCGAAGCGATGATAAGCAAAGACGGTTTTCTTTTCGTACCCAACATTTCGCCCGTCACGTTCTGGCTGATTATCGGTTTGGGTTTCGGCTTACTGTTCGGTATCGGGTTGGTTATTTGCGGTTTGTTCGTCAAAGAAAGAGTTCACGTCAACACCCCGAAAATAAAATTCGACTTCAAGCAATTCCTTAACAACTATATAGAACCTTACAAAAACCGTTCTTACCGTTGGCATATAATAATGTACTGCGCGGCGTTTATGTGTATGGATATGATAAGCGCGCTTGCCGTTTTCTATGCGACCGACGTATGGCACGGATACAAACTCTTCGGAATGGATATTTCGTCGCTGTTTATCGTCGCTCCCCTTATGGTCGCGGCGGTGCTTATGTTCCCCTTGTCGAGAGTTCTGATGGATAAAAAAAGTAAACAGTTCGTTTTCAGAATGGGTTTGCCTTTTTACATTTTAGGCGGTATAATGTTTGCGATAATGGATCCGTCCTGGACGCCGCCCATACTTATCCCCATAGTCGCGCTCGTGATGGGTCTCGGTTTCGGCGGAGCGCAAATGATGCCCTGGATGATCTTCCCCGACACCATCGACGTGGCGGAACTCGCCACCGGAAAACGTCCCACCGGTACTTACAGCGGTATGATGACGCTCGCAAGAAAAGTAGCGGGAGCGTTCGGCGTGGGTCTCGTCGGCTGGGTAATGACCGGCGCAGGATATATCGAAAACACGAGCGGCGACGCGTCGAATTACGTAGTTCAACCGTCTTCCGCACTGCTCGCGATAAAACTTATGATGGGCGTATCCATCGCGGTATTCATAAGTATAGCGATGTTCGCTTCGTTTAAGTACAAAGTCACCAACGCCAAACTTAAACGTATCCGTTACTTCTGCGAACTCGCCGAACAAGGCGCTCTGGACACGCTGAGCGAAGAAGAACGACAAGAAAGAATCGCTTTGATCGAAGAACTTGCCGGTAAAACGAAAAATACGACCTTGAAAACGTCGTTAAGTGCGAAAAACAAGAAAACGAAGAAACAATCGAATAAAAAATCGAATAAAAAACATTTTTTACGGAGGTAAACAACAATGGCAAACAAGAAAAAGTCTTCCGGCGGAAGCGGAATTTCGCTCAATAAAGTATCGTTCTGGCTGATTTGCGTCACCGCGATACTCTATCTCGTGGCAATGATACTTCACTTGGTAGGAATAGAAGCGGTAATCGTAAGAGCACTTCAGGCAGTAGCCACCGCTATAATGATTATCGTAGTCGCAATCCTTGCCTGGCGTTACGTCAAAAACAAACAGACCGTATGGAAAATCCTTTATATAGTCTGCTTGCTCGTCGTAATAGTAGGAATTATCATTCCGCTCGTTATTTAACGAATTCCAAACCAACGAAAAAAGAAAGCAAGAATTATCTTGCTTTCTTTTTTTACGGTTCTACTTTCGTTTAATCTTCTTCGCTCGCTCCGGATATTTCTTTATATATACTTTGCATTTCTTTATCGAGCGACGTGATTTGCTCGGCGCAGATTTTAAGGCGCGCGGCAAGATCTTTCGATACCGTTTCGTCCGATTTGTATTTAAGCCGATGTTCGAGGCTCGCCCAAAAGTCCATCGCTATCGTCCTTATCTGTATCTCGACCGGCGTATATTCCACGCTCTCCGCAAGGAAAATAGGAACTTTAACCACTATGTGCAAACTGCGATAACCGTTGGGTTTAGGATTTTTTACGTAATCTTTAACGCGAATAAGCGTGACGTCGCTTTGTTTTATCAGAAGTTCCGCCACGCGGTAAATATCTTCGACGTAATTGCAAATAACGCGCACCCCGGCGACGTCGTATATACGGTTCTTTACCGTTTCGATTTCCAAAGGAAGATTTTTCTTCTTGATCTTTGCGTATATGCTCTGCGCGGATTTTAACCTGCTCTCTATATGGTGAATGGGATTATGGTCGTACTTAATGTGAAACTCTTCGTCAAGTATTTCGAGTTTGGTCGTAATTTCTTTAATCGCCGCTCCGTAAACTTGCGAAAGCGCGATAAACTCCTTTGCATTCTCGCGAAACCCGACGTCGCTCGCCACGACTTCGGCAATCGCCTCAAACTTGTTTCTTTCGTCTTTCATTTCTTCTCTCCCGATCCGTGTTTTCCCTTGTTATACCATTCTTCGCTTAAACAAAAATTTAATATAACGCCTTAATAGGTTTTCGGGCGTTTCGTTACGGCGGTTTCCGCGTAATCCCGCGGAAACCGCACGATTAACCGATTTATTGTCGTTTACAGACCGTATTCGCTGCGGATTTCCGCGATTTTTACGGGGCGTCCTTCGGAAACGGATTTTCTTGCGGCAAGTCCGATAAGGACGGGTTCGAGTCCGCTTACTACGTCTGCGGACGGTTTTTTATCGTTAACGACGCAGTCGACGAATTCGCTTATCTCGTTTACGTACGCCTGCATATATCTTTCAAGGAAGAACAGCAAGGGTTTTTCCGCGTGAACTCCCGTTCCGTCGCTTATTACCGCGCTGGAATCGGTGTCGTTTCTGATAGCGACCTGACCGAGCGAACCGAACGCTTCCACTCTCTGATCGTAGCCGTAACTTGCCCTGCGGCAGTTGTCGATGACGGCGAGCGCGCCATTCTTTAACTTCATAGTGATTACCGCGGTATCGATATCGCCCGCTTTGCCGATTTCTTCGTCTACGAGCACCGCGCCGTAAGCGAAGACTTCTTCCACTTCGCTGCCCGACATAAATCTGACCATATCGAAGTCGTGTATCGTCATATCGAGGAATATTCCGCCCGAAACTTTGATATAACTTACCGGGGGAGCGGCAGGGTCTCTCGAACAGATTTTAAGCACGTTGAGTTCGCCGATTTTTCCGCTTTTCACCGCTTCTCTCGCGGCTCTGAAGTTGTGATCGAAACGGCGGTTAAAGCCTACCTGATACTTGATTTCGGGATGCTTTTCAAGCGTTTTCATTACTTCGAGAATTTTGCCTACGTCGTGGTCGATAGGCTTTTCGCAGAAGACGTGTTTTCCGCTTTCGATTGCTTCGATACTGATTTTCGAGTGGGTGTCGGTACTCGAACAAATAAGAACCGCGTCGATTTCTTTATCGTTAAGCACGTCGCGGTAATCTTTCGTGAACTCGTTTATTCCCAGTCCTTTTGCCCATTCTACGGTTTGTTCGGTCAAAAACGGATCCGCAACGGTTTTTACCGTGGCGTCTTTGACGTAGCGCATAATGCTTTCGCAGTGGACTTTGCCTATTCTTCCTGCTCCTATAATACCTACTTTGATCATAAAATTATTTCTCCTGTTGCGTTTATTTTTTATTAAAATCCGAGTAAACTTTTGATATATTTTCTTGCTTTAACTGCGTATTCGTACGGGTTTGCGATCGCCGGGTCCTGTTCCGCTTCGACGAGCAACCAGCCTTTGTAGTCCGCTTTTTCAAGTTCGTCGAATATCGGCTTAAAGTCTATGCAACCGTCGCCGGGTACGGTGAACGCTCCCTTTCTCACGCCCTGAAGAAAACTGAGTTTTTCTTCTTTGACTTTCTTAACCACTTCGGGGCGGATATCCTTAAGGTGAACGTGTTTTATTCTCTTCGCGTATTTTTTAAGCACCGACATATAGTCTTCGCCGCAATATGCGAAATGGCCGCTGTCAAACAGCAGATAAACGCTGTTTTCGTCGGTGTTTTCCATCATTCTTTCGGTTTCCGCGGCGGTTTGAACCACGGTGCCCATATGGTGGTGGTAAGTAAGGGTTATGCCGTATTCTTTGGCGATTTCGCCGAGCCTGTTAAGTCCTGTGCAGAACTTATCCCACTCTTCGTCGTTCATAACGTATTTGCAGTCGAACACGGGGGTGTTCATTTGCCCCTGAACGCTGTGGCTCTGTTCGCTCACGCCCACTCTTTTTGCGCCTACGGCTTTTAAGAACGCGCATTTTTCTCTGAACTCTTTTTCCACTTCTTCGAAAGGTTTGGTCAGAATAAACGCCGAGAACCAACTGTTGGCTACGCTTAATCCCCTTACGTCCAGATCGTGTTTCAGGACGGCGGGGTCGGTCGGGTATTTATTGCCGATTTCCGTACCTTCGTACCCTGCGAGCGCCATTTCGCTTACGCACTGATAAAAAGTGTTTTCCGCGCCGAGATCGGGCATATCGTCGTTCGTCCAGGCAATGGGGGCAATTCCTAATTTTACGTTCTCTCTTTTCATTTTAATTTCTTCCTTTTTAATATTGTCTTGCTTGCGAAAGGCGTTCGTCGCGCTCTTCCTTTGCTTCTTTTTGTTTTTCCGTTCTCGGATTTTGCGAGCAACCAACGTTCCACCAACCGCCGTAACCGTCGGTCATCGACTTCGGCAAAACCTTAATGTCGATAAGCGTGGGCTTTGTTTGTTTCAGACTGTCGATTAACGCTTTTTCAAGTTCTTCTTCGGTCTTTGCCGTATAAGCGACGAACCCGTACGCACGCGCGCACGCGGCGTAATCGATATTCATAAACTCGCCGCTTCGGATAGGCTCGTTACCCTTTCTGTACCTTGCTTCGGTGCAAAGCGAATCCACGCCCTGCCCCGTCTGCAAGTTGTTTATACAACCGAAACTCTCGTTGTCGAACAGCAGCACGTTTATTTTTATACCTTCCTGCAAAGCGGTGATCATCTCGCCGTGGAGCATATTAAAACTCCCGTCGCCGCAAAAAGCGTACGCTTCTCTGTCCGGCATAGCCATCTTGCTGCCGAGTGCGCCCGCTATCTCGTATCCCATACACGAGTACCCGTATTCCATATTATAGGTACCGTAACTGTCCGTTGTCCACATTCTTTGCAGGCACCCGGGAAGGCTTCCCGCCGCGCCTACGGCGATTGCGTCGGGCGGAATCGTTTTTCTTATAATTCCTATTGCGGCGGTCTGACAAATCGTTCCGCCGGTTGCCTTTACGAAGTCTTCCGCCACGCCGTCCATACCGTTTTTGATTTCGGGAACGTAGCCAACTCCGTAGCGGACGGAAGTAAGGCGTTGCATTTCCTTGTCCCATTTTTCCTTTGCCTTTTCGATTTCTCCGTCGTAAGACGAGCGATACTCTCCTGTCGCGCTATCGAGAGCGGTTATTCCTTCTCTCGCGTCGCTTATCACGCTCGTTGCGTCGAGTTTTTTCGCCTGAAACGGGCTTACGTTTATCGTGACGATTTTGCTTTTTGCGTACAACCATTTTGACGAAGTGGTGAAGTCGGTAAAGCGCGTGCCTATACCGATGACAAGGTCGGCTTTGCTTGCTATCTCGTTTGCCGCGGAGTTGCCGGTTACGCCTATTCCGCCCAAGTTAAGCCTATGGCTCGACGGAATAACGCTTTTTCCTGCCTGCGTTTCGGCAAAGGGTATCGAGTGCTTTTCGCAAAATTCTCTTACCGCGTTTCCTGCTTCCGAGTATCTTACGCCGCCGCCTACGATGACGAGGGGGCGTTTACTGCGTTTAACCGCTTCCGCCGCACGTTCGACTTCGTAAGCGTCGGGTTTCGCGCGTCTGATATGATGTACTCTTTTAGCGAAAAATTCTTCGTCGAACTCATAGGTTTCGCCCTGCACGTCCTGACTTATCGCAATCGCCGCCGCGCCCGCGTCCGCCGGGTCGGTAAGCACTCGCATAGCGTTGCTTAAAGCGGTCATTATCGTTTCCGGTCGGGTGATTTTCGCAAAAAACTTCGTCACCGCCTTAAACGCGTCGGTACTCGTTATTCCCTGATTATAGGGGTGTTCTATTTGTTGCAAAACGGGGTCGGGTTGCGCCGAAGCGAAAGTATCGCCCATAAAAAGCAGTAAAGGGATATTGTTTACCGTGGCGGTTGCCGCGGCGGTAACCATATTAACCGAGCCGGGTCCGATACTCGACATACAAGGAATGATTTTCCGTCTGTCGCACGTTTTTGCGTAAGCCGTTGCGACGTGCGCCATTCCTTGCTCGTTTCTTCCCTGATAAACTTTGATGCCGTGTCGCGCCATCGAAAGGGCTTCTCCCACTCCGAGCACGCAACCGTGTCCGAAAATGGTAAAGAACCCTTCGACAAACTTGTTTTCCACGATTTTTCCGTCAATTTCCATAGAAACGTACTGATTATCGAGGTATCTTACGACGGCTTCTCCTACCGTTAGTTTTATTCTTGCCATTGTTTCTCCTATTTTTTTCGCCGAAAAGGCGAACTGTATTTAACATTTATTTTTTCGGAACGAACGTACAAACGGGTTCCAGCCAGGTGTATCTCGGATCGACGTTTCTCGTTTTTACCCACGGATCGCCGTCAAGGTGGCGTATCATCCAGACGTTGTACATCGGGAACCCGGGCGCGGTGACCTGAACGTGCGTTTTGCCGCCGACGAACATTGCCACGCTTCCGCTTTTTACGGTATGCGCCTCTTCGCCGATAAAGCACGCGCCGAAACCTTCCTCTCTGTCGAACTCGTAGTAGTACACTTCGGGTTGCGGATGAGAATGAGGAACGTAACTCCACCATCTGCCCTGACGGGCGAGAACTTCGCCGATAACGAGATTACTGTACGGCGCGTTGTCGTAGTCGAAAATCGTGTTTACGTCGCGTAAAGACGTGTTATCCCACATTCCTTCGCCGCTTACCGTCCTTATTACGTCGCTTTTGCGGTAAATTTTCGGGGAAAACGCTCTTTCGTTGGTGGTAGCCTGATAAATAAAACGCGTTCCGTCTTCCAGCCCTTCCACCGTAAGTTTAGTTCCTTTAGAAACGTGAACGGTGGTCGGCAAGTCGTTAAACAAATCTTTTCTGTCCGCAATCTCGTCTATTCCGTCGCATACAAACCGTACTTTTCCGTGTATGAGCAAAACCACCGCTTCTTTCTCGTTTGAGAAAAACGTGCGTTTTTGTCCTTTTTTTAGCAGAAAAACGGATATATCCTGCAACATTTCTTTGCCTATGCCGTCCATTCGGCAAAGCACTTTTTCGCCTTTTTTGTTGAATTTAGGGTATCTGAACATATTTCTCCTTCCTTATTATATATAAACGATTTTTACTCTTCGCTTTCCGGAGCCGACTGATTTTGAGTAAGTTCGTTAATCAACTCGATCGACTCCGTCTTCCGGTCCGGGTCGTGGTTCTCCGCAAATCCCCTGCGTTCGGCAAGCGCCGCGGTCACTTGTTTTTTCTTATCACCCACGAGATCGTAGAAGAAAATCGGTATCGCGCACAACAATAAGCATTGTCCGGGGACTATAGATACGAGGCAACTCATTCCGAACTGCTGCGACTTTGTAAGCACTTCCGCAACTTCCGCCGCTTTAACCGTTTCTTCGACGTTAAGTCCGACGATTAAGTACATTATGATTACGAAACAGGTTGCAAAGCAGTTGCCGATTTTGTTTACGAACCCTTGCACCGCGCTGCCGAGAGCGTTGTCGCGGTATCCGGTGGTATATTCGAGATAGTCGAGGCAATCGCCGACCATTGCGTAACTCGTTACGTTTAGCACGCCGAGCGGTATGCTTTGAATTATGAAAAGCGGTATACAGACGTAGAAAAGCCAACTTATTTCTTTGAACACAACCAACGCGCAAAGCACGGTAGTCACTATGCTTGACAAAAATCCGAGAATACACGAGCCGACTACTATTTGTTTGTAGTTAAACCGTTTGTAAAGGGCAGGCATACACAGCATTGATCCGAACATACCTATACCTGCGCTCGCCACGATTACGATATTTACTATGGTTTTTGAAGTTATATCGCCGATAGGGTCTACGATAAAGGCGTATCTTGCGACGTGGGGTGCGGCGGCTTGCATTAGATATCTGCCGAAACTCAGTATACCCATCGTGACTACAAGCATAAGCGGTTTGCAACTAAACAAACGTTTTAACATCGCGCCTTTTTCTTTCGGCGCGGCAGTTTCCGTTTCGGGTTCGGACGGTTTCGGGTTCGGGCGCATATTAAGTACGCGTTCTTTAACGTTAAAGTAAGCGGTAATGTACAAACAAATACCCAAAACAGACATCGTTATCGCGACGATAAGATAGAGTAGTTTGTCTTGTTCGACTTCGGACAGATCGGGGCGGATTTTGGGGATAACGCTCGACAAAATCGTGTACATAAGAATGGGGAGCGCGCTACCAATACCGTTAAGCGTACGGGCGAAGGAAAAGACTTTTCCGCGTTCGTCCGGGTCGGGGGTCATAACGTTGGGCAATGACCAGAACGGAACGTCGCTCATCGTATAAACCATACCCCACAGGACGTAGATCACGGCGTTAAACGCCATAAGTCCGCTTCTGCTCGTTATGCCCGGGTTAAAGAACATAAAGAACGTTAAGACGGCTATGGGTAGTCCGGAAAAGAGTATGTAGGGTTTATACTTGCTTTTTTTGAAGGTGTATTTGTCTGCGATTATGCCCATAATGGGGTCGTTAATCGCGTCCCATACTCTTGCGAGCAACATAAGCAGCAGTACGAACCACGGACTGAGCAACAAGACGTTAAGGTAGTAGTCGGAAATGTAGTTGGACATACTGCCGTAAATCATCGCTTGACCGAAAGCCGCTATCCCGAACGTCCAGAATTCGCGTTTGGAAATAAAGACCTTCTTGCCGCTCTCGTCGGTTACGTCGGTTGTTTTTACCTTTGCCATAACGAATCTCCTCTTGAAAAAGAAATTATTTATATTATTACATAATATAAAGCACGTTATTAAAATTATACAATACTTATTCTGCTTTGACAATACCCCAAAAATTACGAACGGAAAGAAAAATCACGCCGCATAAAAATAAAAACGGACGATTTGTCTTACTTTTTTTATGATACGAAACTTAAAACTTGACAATAAAACCGCTTTATTGTACAATAAATAATTATTTTTGAAAGTAGGCGAGAAAAATGATTGGTGCTTTTAATTTTGTGGTACTTGACTGGACTACCAACGCGTTAAATTGGATAATCCGTATCTTCATTGCCGCGGCTTGCGGTTTCGTAATCGGTATGGAAAGAAAAAGTCGTTCTAAGGAAGCAGGTATCCGTACTCATACGATTGTGTGTATGGCGGCGGCGATTATGATGGTTGTAAGTAAATACGGTTTTAGCGACCAACTCCCCAACCACGACGGCGTTCGAGGCGGTGACAGCGCGCGTATAGCGGCACAAGTCGTTTCCGGTATCGGCTTTTTGGGCGCTGGAATAATCTTTTACAAGCGCGATTTTCTGCACGGTTTAACCACCGCGGCAGGTATTTGGGCTACTTCGGGTATCGGGCTTGCTATCGGTGCCGGAATGCTTGTGATCGGCGTGTTCTCCACGATAATCCTTGTGCTTTTGCAAGTTATTCTTCACCGTCCGCTTAAACTCCTCAAAGGACAAACAACCAACGTCCTGAAAATGCAGATTATCCTTACTTCCCCTGAAATAATCGATAAAATAACCTACATTTTCGACGTGAAAAAGTTCCTTAAATTCAAAACTATGACTACGGAAAACGGCACCGTTCTTGCCGATATCGAAGCGGCAACCGAAGTGAACTTCTCCGCAAAAGAACTCTATGAGTTCGCTCAATCGTACGATTTTATTAAGGTCATCGAAAAAACCGACGAACTCTAATACGGGGGCGTATAGCGGAACACTTTACGCATAAAAAAAAGAACGTTATTTACGTATCATAAATCTATTTATATCTACAAAAAAACGCGGATATGAATAGATTTTTTTATGCTTTTCCGAAAGCCTTCGGTCACGTACCATCGTACGCTTTCCTTGTCTTTCGAAAAAAATTCCCCCACTCTCCGCCCCCTTTCGCCCTAATTAGTTTTTTACCGAAAACAAGGGTACTTTACGCAGCAACGTGGGACGTTGGCACCGCCGAGCGTTGCATCTCATTACGCAA
>CAJLYQ010000053.1 GCA_905210905.1 uncultured Christensenella sp.
GGGTGGGGTCCTTATTCCATTTCGATGGTTGCCGGGGGTTTGCTCGTTATATCGTAGAGTACCCTGTTTACGCCTTTAACTTCGTTTACGATACGATTGCTGATTTTTGCAAGCACGTCGTAAGGTATTCTCGCAAAATCTGCGGTCATCGCGTCCACGCTGGTTACCGCTCTTAACGCAACCGCATAGTCGTACGTTCTCATATCGCCCATAACACCTACGCTTTGCATATTCGTAAGTGCGGCAAAATATTGCCAAATATCGTTTTTAAGACCGTTTTTAGCGATTTCTTCACGCATAATGTAGTCTGCGTCACGCAACAAATCGAGTTTTTCTTTGGTGATGTTGCCGATAATACGGATAGCGAGTCCGGGACCGGGGAACGGTTGACGCATTACGATTTCGTCGTCAAGACCGAGTTCTTTTCCGACTTTTCTTACTTCGTCTTTGAACAAATCCCTGAGCGGTTCTATTATTTCCTTAAAATCGATTACCGAAGGAAGTCCGCCTACGTTGTGGTGAGATTTGATAAGCGCGGCTTTGCCGAAACCGCTTTCTACCACGTCGGGATAAATCGTGCCTTGTACGAGATAATCCACTTTGCCGATTTGCTTGCCGAATTCTTCAAAAACTCTGATAAATTCTTCACCGATGATTTTACGTTTTCTTTCGGGTTCGGTTACGCCGTCAAGTCTTTCCAAAAATCTCTTTTCGGCGTCGATTTTAATAACGTTCATACCCTGCTCGTCGTGGAAAACTTTCATTACCTGATCGGCTTCGTATTTGCGGAGCAAGCCATGATCGACGAACACGCAGGTAAGATTGTCGCCTACCGCCTTATAAAGCAAGGTTGCCGCAACCGCGCTGTCTACGCCGCCGCTCATTGCACAAAGAACTTTCTTGTCGCCGATTTTTTCACGGAGAGCCTTGATTTGGTTGGCGACGAAACCTTTCATCGTCCAGTCCCCTTTCGCTCCGCATACCTTGTAAAGGAAGTTTTCGAGCATCTTAATTCCGCCGACCGTATGAACGACTTCGGGATGGAACTGCACGCCGTAAAGTTTCTTTTCTTTGTTGCCGTAAGCCGCAATCGGGCAAGTCGCCGTTTTGCCGAGCACTTTGAAACCTTCGCCGAGAGCACATACAAAATCGGTATGGCTCATCCAGCAAACGTTTTTCTTTTCGATTTCGTCAAACAACGCGCAATCGGCATATTCGATTTCGCATTTGCCGTATTCTTTGGTAGTCGCGCTCGTTACGTTGCCGCCGGTAGAATACGCAAGCAGTTGCGCTCCGTAACAAATACCGAGCATCGGTATACCGAGTTCGAACACCTTTTTATCGACGACGAGAGCGTCTTTAGTGAAAACCGAATTCGGTCCGCCGGTAAGAATAATACCTATGGGATTAATTTCTTTAAGTTTTTCTACACTCGTAGAATAAGGAAGAAGTTCGGTATAAACGCCCAAATCTCTAACTCTTCTCGCAATCAATTGATTGTATTGACCGCCAAAATCCAAAACGACTATTGTCTGATGCTTTTCCATTGTATCTCCCGTTAATTTTTTTCTGCACGTATATTATATATTTTATTGACGCGTTAGTCAATTGTTACGCTCGAACGAAACGCATACTTACTATTCTTTATCCGCTTTTTTCGCGGCGAAGCCGCGCCTGCGGCGACAGCCGCAACCTAACTGTAATAATACCTGTGTTTTTTGTTCTTTCTCGGCAAAAACAAAATAATAACGAAAATCAAAGCAACCGCGCTTACTCCGCTTATTACGAGAATTTTTACAAGTTCGCTCTTTTTCTCCGTCGGCTCGGTTTGTTCGTTCGGTTCATCCGTCTTTTCGTCGGAAACCGGCTTAAAATCTTCAAACCCGATTTCGGGAGAATCGGTATAAGTATTTTTTACGTAACCGTATTTTCCGCCGAAACTAACGTAGTACCAAACCGTTTCGCCCTGTTTGTAAGTACCGAGATAAGTAAGTGGTTCGCTCGTCGGAGCAAGTTCTTCCTTTCCTTCGCCTTCCAGTGCCGTAACGAGTTTAATTTCGGTAAAAACCGCATATTCGGGGGCAATTCTGATAATTTTTTGCGTATCTTTCACAGGTTTGTCGTAACCGACGACGGAAACGCTTTGTTTGGGAATTTTGCCGCTTACTCCGTTAAACGTGACGTAGTAAAATCCGTCGTCCATTCTGTCGATACGCGCGTAATACGTTTTCGGCAATAAAAAAAGTTTGGAGCCGCTTTCGGCAAGCAACCACACGTCTTCTCCGATAACGGCGTAAGGCGTGCTTACCGCCAGGGAAGTAACGCCTTGCGCAAGCGGCGTAGCCGCAACGATAATCATTAAAAATAAAAAAATAACGACCGACTTTTTCATAGCGAAAATTATAATCGGTCTTTTATTGCGTAAATACGCTTGTTGTATCGAAAAAAGTAATTTTTTGCCGAAACAGTTATACCGAACCGTATCTTCTTTTTCTCGTAACGGCAAACATTCCTATGCTTTTAACGAGTTCCACGCTTGTTTTAACGTTATCCAAAGCAAGTTCTTCTTTGAACAATTTTTCGAGTTTTTCCACGTTTTCGGGATTTTTCATACTGATAAAATCAACCATAATTATACCGCCTACGTTTCTTAGCCGTATCTGACGGGCGATTTCGGCTACGGCAAGGCAGTTCGCTCGATAAATTGCTTCTTCGCTGCCTGCCGCATTGCCGCCGAAACGGTGATAATTTACGTCAACCGCAGTCAACGCTTCGGTTTTGTCAAAAACGATTTCCACGCCGTCCGTTTCGATTTTCCTTTCGCCTATGTTTTTGATTTCTCGTTCGATTTCGTTAAAACCTATTATTAAATCGTCGTCGCAGTCGGCAAAACGCTTAGCGATTTTAAGTGCGTCGTCCGAATAAAGGCAAGTAATTTTTTGCGTGTTTTTTGCGGTTTGTTTAATTAAATCGAGTTCTTTTTTTATTTGATTATACTCGTCGAAAATTTCGTTTACGGAAACGTTTTCGCATAAAGAACGGAACAAAACTCCGCTTATATCGCGTTTTTTACATTCTTCAAGCAATTCTTTCTTTTTTTCGCTTGTAATTTTCGACGAAAAACTAATTTTTTTCGAATTTTCGACTACAGTAAATCTGCCTGCGATCGATACGTTTTCGCTTAAAGCGCAACCTTTGTTTTCCGACGGTTCTTTAGTAACGGCAACCAAAACGTAATCCCCTGCTTTAAGACCTTCCCGAAAACTAAGCAATCCGTCTTTTTCTAAGCCGATATCCACGAACGCACCGAGATTTTTGTTTACTCTTACCACTTTTCCGACAAAAATACTTCCGGTAAAAAAAACGTCGTCAAACTTATAGTAATGCTCGACTTTTCCGTTTTCTCTTATGGCAATTTCCACGCCTTTTTCGTTTTTACGGTAAAAAACTTCGCTTTTCATTCGAGTTTCTCCAAATACTCCGCGGCAGGAACGAGTCCGTTTTCCGTCTGAACGAGTTGTTTCTTTCTTACTATCGCGGAAAAAGGAATAACGAGTCCGAATTTTTCGTTCAGATATTTACAGAACACGTCTGCCCGAAGATTTTTACTTCCGAAAGAAAATCTGCAATGGATTTTGCCGTTCTCTACCATAACGGAATATACGTATCCGGCGTAATCTTTCTCGGTTTTCTTTCCTTCTCTTTCGATTAACGTAGTAAATCCGCACTTAAGACGCTCTATCTCTTCCTTATATTTTGCCGCTTTTTCGCACTCGATTTCGTAGTCGCTCGCAACGACTTTTGCGGCAAGATTAGGATTATTCGTCGTGTAAAAAGCCTTCTTCGGGGTTAAAAACGGCGGAAAACAAATTTTCATTTTTTCCAAAAATTCTTCGCTCGTAAGGTCGCAGGCAACGTCGCAACTAACGTACTCGTCTTCGCTTGCTATCCCGAGCGGAAGGGGTTGCGTAAGTTTTAACGCCATATGTTTGTTGTACCCCTTACTGAAATTCATATCGATACCGGCACGCCGCATTGAGCGGTTTAGGCTCCGTAACACGTCTGTATGGGCAATGTAAATACCGTTTCCGGTTCTCTCAAAGGAAAGCGTGATCATTTGTTTTCTCCTTCGTACATTCTGCATTCGCCCATTTTTTTCGCTCCGCAGCCGTTGCATTTATGTTTGCACGGCTCTGTGGTTTCGCCGTTAAGCGCCTTTTCGTATTCTTTTATCATATACGATTTCGTGACGCCGAAGTCGATAAAATCCCACGGCAAAGTTTCGCTCGTTTCTCTTTTTCTCGTAAATTTTTCCGCTTCGATTCCGTTATTTTTCAGCGCATTAAACCACTTTTCGCTATCAAATCTTTCCGACCAACCGTCAAAATAACAGCCTTGTCTGTATGCGTCTTCGACGACGTAAGAAAGAGTTCTGTCGCCACGGGCAAAAACGCCTTCGAGCACCGACGTATCCGCCGCGTGATAAGCGTATCTTACGCCGCGCATAGGGAAAAATTCCGCTTTGAGAAGTTCTTGCTTCCTTTCCATTTCCGCAATCGATACCTGTTCGCACCACTGAAACGGGGTAACGGGTTTAGGGATAAACATCGAAGTGCTTACGTTGACCGACAAGTCGGTTTTACCCGTTACTTCACGATAAATCGTGCGGATTTTACGAACAATTTCCGCAATCCCCAACACGTCTTCGTCGGTTTCCGTCGGCAATCCGAGCATAAAGTAAAGTTTTACCGTGCGATAACCCGTTTCAAACGCAAGACGCATACTTTTTTCTATATCTTCGTCGGATATGTTCTTATTGATGACGTTTCTTAATCTTTGCGTACCTGCTTCCGGCGCAAAAGTAAGAGAAAGTTTTTTGGCGTTTTCCGTTAGTTTTGCCGTAAAACTGTCCAATCTTAAACTCGGCATTTGAAAAACTACGTGTTTTTCTTTGGATATTTCGTTTATATCGCCGAGAACTCCGTAAATGTCTTCGTAATCGCCGCTCGACAAACTCGTAAGTCCTATTTCGTCAAATCCGGTGTTATCGATGATCTGTTTTGCAAGACAAACGACCTTTTCGCGACTGCGGTATCGTATCGGACGGTAGAAAAAGCCTGCCTGACAAAATCTGCACCCGGCGTAACACCCTCTGTACAACTCTACCACTCCTCTGTCGTGCACGATTTCGAGGTTCGGCACAAGCGGTTTCGTCGGATAAGGTGCGTCGTTCAGATTTTTTACCACCGCTTTTTTAACGGTTGTTACGCAAAAACCGTCTTTAACTTCGCAAACGGACGGAACGTAAACGCCTTGAATTTTGGCACATTCTTCTAAAATCTTTTTCTTGTTGCCTTTATATTTTTTTACGACTTCCGCAACGAGCGCGTCGGATTCTTCGCCGTCGCCTATAAAAAACAAGTCGAAAAAGTCGATTATCGGTTCGGGATTAGCCGCGGCGGGTCCGCCGCCTACGATAAGCGGATATTCGTCCCCCCTGTCTTTTGCTCTGAAAGGTATTTGCGCTAAATCGAGCATATACAAAACGTTCGTATAACTCATTTCGTACGGAACGGAAAACCCCACGATGTCGAATTCTTTAAGCGGTTTTCTCGTTTCTATGCTGAAAAGCGGCACGTCGTTTTTTCGTAAAATATCGCCCAAATCTATCCAGGGCGCAAAACAGCGTTCGCACACGACGCCGTCGGTCTTGTTAAGTACGTCGTACAAAATCGCAATGCCGAGATTGCTCATCCCTACTTCGTAAAGATCGGGAAAACACAGGCAAAATCTGACGTCGCATTTCTTATTCATATCGGGCGTGTTGAACTCGCCGCCAATGTATCTCGCCGGTTTTTCCACGCTCATTAAATATTGACTTAAATCGAACATTTTTAATCCATTACGGGAGCGGCTGCGCCGACTATTCCTGCGTCGTTGCCCAGTTCCGCTTTAACGATAAGCGGCATTTTGTTGACTTTTCCGCCGAATGCGTGCTTTCTCGCTTCCTTTGCAATCATTTTTATAAAATCTTCACCGGCGTTGCTTACGCCGCCGCCTATGGAAATAACTTCCGGACGGAAAATATTTATGTTGGTGACGATACCTGTTGCAACGTACTTAACGTAAGTTTTTACCACTTTTTCCGCCGTTTTATCCCCTTTTCTATACGCTTCAAAAGGAACCGTTCCGTCGATTTTGCCTAGTTTTTCGGCAAGTTCGTTCATAAGCGATTCGGGATGTTTTTTCATCGCTTTTTCCGTTTGTCTAAGCAATGCGGTTGCGGACGCATAGGCTTCCCAGCACCCTTTCTCGCCGCAAGTGCATTTTTCGCCGCCCATTTTAATGCAAATGTGACCGCCTTCCGCACCTTCGCCGCGTTGACCTAAATATATCTTGCCGTCGATAACGTAGCCCGTTCCGATACCCGTACCGAGCGTAACGAAAACGAGATTTTTCACGCCTTTCGCCGCGCCGAACTTCGCTTCGCCGAGCGCGGCGCAGTTCGCGTCGTTGTTGACTACCGTTTTTATATCCCAGTGTTTACGGAATTCTTTAACGACGTTGGCGTTGCGGAAATTAAGGTTGCCGGCAAAAGTAATTACGCCTTTTTCACTGTTGACCGTACCGGGCGAACCCATTCCGACGGCGGCAATATCGCACTTTTTAAGCCCTGCCGCCTCCGTAGTCTCCAGGCAAAGATTATATATGTCCTCGACTATTACTTCGCACTTTTCGGTCGCTCTCGTTACGCACGTTTTTTTCGATAAAATAACGCCGTTTTCGTCCAAGACTCCCGCTTTTATGCTCATTCCGCCGATGTCTACGCCGATGTAATATTTCATTTTTCTCTCCTGAATCAAAGTTCGTCGTATTTTTCTACGAGTATTCCGCACTCGTTAAACAACTGCCACGAAAATTCGTCCGGATACCCTTCTTGATAAACTATCCTTTTTATACCGCTGTTTATTATCATTTTCGCACAGATAGAACAAGGCTGATGAGTAACGTAAATCGTCGCTCCGTCTACCGAAACTCCGAGTTTGGCAGCCTGAACTATCGCATTTTGTTCTGCGTGGACGGCGTAGCATACTTCGAGTTTGGTTCCGGACGGAATACCCATTTTTTTTCTCAGACACTCTCCGCGGTCCTTGCAGGACTCGATACCGCTGCTCGCGCCGTTGTATCCGGTGGTAAGAATTCGTTTATCCTTAACGATAACCGCGCCGACTTGCCTGTTCGTCTGATAACAACTGCTCCACTCTGCGACGAGATGAGCCATTTTCATAAAACGTTCGTCCCATTTGTTCATAATGAATTCTCCGTAGAAATAATAATTTATTGTAGCACGAAACGGCACTCGTTTGCAATACATTTTTCTTTTGCGACGGCATATTTTAATACTATGGACGAAATAGATTATTCTCGATTTTTGTATCGCCCGATAAAAGACGAACCGCCGCAAAAACCGAAAAGAAATCGTGAAGAAAAGAAACCGGGTAAAACGAGAAAAATATTTACCGTAATAATCGTCACGGTAATATGTTTTGCCCTACTTTTTTTGTGCGTGGATTTTTTCTCGAAAGGTAAAATCCGGGACGTGCTTTTGTCCGCAATAAAAAGCCGGTCTTATTCGTATTATGCGGTGGTAAGGTCTTTTCCTACGCGCGATATGGCGCACGCAGGGGTTTTACTTGCGGAAAACGGCGGCGGCGCAGGATATCTCTTTACCGAAAACAGCAACTTTATCGTAATTTACGGCATTTACTCGGACAAAACCGAAGCGGAAACCGTCGCTAAAAAAGACAATCTTTATTACGTCTATACTCTGACGATCAAAACTTCGAACACGGAACTAGGCAAACTTTTGGACGAATTCTTTAAGAAAACGAACGTCTGCCTGAACAACGTTGACGGCGGAAACTTCACCGAAAGTTCGCTTTCAACGCTAAAAGACGGCTATCTCGTTCGTTTTTCGGCAATAAAAACAAAAAACGATAAAGAACGATCTCTCGTATCTTTCATCGTTTCTTGCCTTAACTCTCTTAACGTCGGCACAACCGAACGAACCGCCCTATTATTCCAAACCCGTCATATGCTCTGCTCGATTCTTTTCTCCGCAAAAGACGCTTTTTCTTAATAGCGCTTTTTACCTATTCTCTTTCAAAAAATATCCGCTTCAATGCTCAAAATTGCTTTGGGTGGGCGGGTGGGCGTACGCACTTTGGTTTTATCAAAAATAAAAAAAGCGGGAATTCACTTCTCGCTTTTTGCCCTTATAGGGGCAACGTGGGACGTTGCATCCCTTTACGCAATAAGCGTATTACACGTATAAGTCTATCGCACGACAAAAGTAATTACTTTTAATGCGAGCAAAGGCACTTTGCCGGCACGAGCGGACATGCGCCATGAGTGCCGCCCTTATGGGGAGCGAGCGAGGGGAGGCGCCCCTGCGAACTAAAAATGAAAGCGGAATGTGTCATTCCGCTTCCTTTGTAGTCCGACTTACACGGGCTAAGCGTTTGTGCGCACAAAACGCAGTGACTGCGTCAAACGCCCGTGTAACGTTTGGTCGGATTTATTTATAATATATTGTTAAACTTAACCATATACATATCGCTTACACATTCGGCGTACATATATATACGGTTATACAATGCCCGGGCGGATTCGAAGTCTTGTTTTTCGACGTAGCCTTTGAGTTCTCCGAGAGTTACCGTGATTTCGTTAAGTTGCAATACGGACACGAAAACTTCCAGTACTTCCGCTTTTTTCTTCCACCATTCGAAGGTTTCCGTCACATCTTCGACGTCGTACTCGGACAGGTTCATTTGTTCTATCAGTTGTTGTTTGAGATCGTTAAACGTATGTTTTATATAGAGCGTTTCGCCTATGCTGCCGCCTATTAGGATTAAGGTTGCTATTATTACTATCGTTAATTTATATTTCATTTTAACCTGCCTGTTGTACGGTAAAATATTTTGCGTTGCGCGGTTGAACGAAAATCGAACCGCTGTCTGCCGTCATAAGCACTACGTCTTTGACTTTCAGTTTTTTCTCTTCGAGCATTGTTTTCACCTTTTCTTCCGTTATTTGCACGGACTGCATATTTTCGCGCATTATTTTGCCTTCGACAACTATAGTCATCGGCACGGACGACGGCGGCGTTGCGTTTTCGTTTTCCAGTATCGATAATTTACCGTTTGTTTCCAGTATGCCGAACGATATTTCGGGTATGGAAAAATAACCTTGTTGCCGAATCAACGATATAAGGTCGTTCACGTCCATATTGAGTTTTGTAAGGCACTCTGAGTTTATTCCGTCATTGTCGATAACTATCATCGGTTTTCCGTTTACGATTTTACGGAATTTAATCGATTTTGAGATTATCGCGGTCATAATATAATGCACGATAAACAGTATAATAAGCGGGACTAGCCCGTAAGTAATCGGCACGGAAACGTCTTGCATCGGCACACAAGCAAGGTCTGCCACGGCAAGGGTTATTACAAATTCATACGGTTGAAGTTCGCCTATGGTTCGTTTTCCCATAAGTCGCACTCCAACCGCAAGAAAGAAAAAAATAATTATCGTTCTTATTATTATCGCTAACATACTCATAGTATGTTTTGCGCATTAAAAAATATTATTTGCTTTTTTCAAACGTTTCTGCGACCGTTTCCAGCAATTCTCTTATTTTGAGATGTTGCGGACATATTTTTTCGCATTTTCCGCATTATATGCAATCCAGGCTTTGCCGTTGGTTGCGGTATAAACTTCGTTATAATAGTAGTCCGAGTTCCAGTCTTTATAGAGTTTTTTCGCGTTCAAACACGAGAAAAGGTCGGGAATACTGATTTTTTTCGGGCAATCTCATACACCCGAAACCGAAATTTTTCTTTACGTTTTCAAAAAAAGCCATTATTCTTTCTCCTTGAACGAAAAATATTATAATTATATTTTACAACTTAGAGTAAGGTTTAAGTCAATAGCAAATTAAAATTTTTTCAAATGGATTTATTCGTTTTCTTCTGCGCTTTCGATTTCCGCGGTTTTGTCTTCCGCCCCCGCCGTTTCTATTTCGTTTTTCCTTTCGGTTTCGGTTTTTCCGATTTTTTCTTCATACGAAACGCTTTCCGTCTTGCGTTCTTCCTGCGGACGGATAAACATCAGCACGAACGCAATCAGCAAGAACAGACATGAAAACCAAATCGCTTTATCCGCAAAAACGGTGGTAAGGAAGTATCCCAGTCCTGCGCCGCACGCAAAAACGACGATTACGATAAAGTAAATCAACGCGCGTTTCAGCAAGCGTTTTTCGTGCGTGGTGATAAAACGGTATATGGACTCCGCTCCGCGGCTTATATTGCCTATGCACATCGTGCTTGCAAAGGTATTGCCTTCGATTTTCTGAAAAGAATGGACCTGCATTGCGCAAACGAAAGAAACGAGCGCGTTTGCAAGCATATTAAGCGATTGCGGCAAAAATCCGACCGCAAAAAGTATTAAAATTTCACAAATAAGCACCGGTTGACGCCAGTGGAAAAGTTTTTTTTCTTTAAGTTTTCTATGCAACAACGCCGCAACGATCGTTCCTAAGAAAAACGCCAGCAACGGCACGAGATAATTAAGACATTTAAGCCACTGCCCGGTGACGACGTTTACGCTTAAAAATACGACGTTGCCCGTCTGCGCGTTGGCAAAAACTTTTCCCCTGCAAAAGTAAGTATACGCGTCCTGTAATCCGCCGGACAAACTGATAAACACGGCAAGCAGCAACGACTGCGAAATTTGTTCTTTAACGGGTCTGACAAATTTTACGTGCTTCATTATCCATAATCCTTATCGAACTTTTTTCGCTTACATTATAGATATTTTTTTATCGATTGTAAAACGATTTTGTTCCGTTTTCTTTTATTTTACTATTTTATTTTTTCTTCCTTATGAAAAACCGCCGTCATTTTCGTTCGGCGGTTAAGTTTTATCTTTTAATTAGAGTAACCGTAATGTTTATTTCGGTATCCTTTACTCCTTGTTTTCGGTTTGATTTTGTCTGCCGCCGAGCATTGATTTGACTTTCATAAGTCGTATCGTGCTCGATCGTTCGTTTTCGTCGAGTTTCATCGTAATATATTTGATCGTTTCCGTAACTTGCGGAATGATCACGTATTCGAGAGCGTTTACTCTGCGTCTGTTTTTCTCGATTTCGTCGGCGAGCATATCGCAGGTTTTTTCCACTTCGGCAAGACGAACGAGTTTTGGCATAAGTTCGGTAAGTTTTGCTATGCTTTCGTCGAGTTCTCCGCTTACCGTCGCGAAAGAATAAGGGTACAGTTCTTTTTTATCCCCTTCGACGATTTTAAGCGTAGGAACTTCCACTCCCATTACGTTGTTTTTGCCCGTTTCGATTTTAATGCTCGTACCCGGCATTTCTACCGCTTCTTCCATTACCTGTTCGGTAGTAACCGCGCCGGCAAGCATAAAATTACGCATACAAATTGCAAGTTCTTCTTCTATTTCTTTTCGAAGAACTTTATTCTCGCGTACGTAAATCATAAACCGTCTTATGGTTTCGTCGGATTTGTCTTTAAGAAGTTTGTGTCCGCGCGTGGCGGTTTTCAGACGGGTTTTTAACCGTCTTAGTTCCATACGCGTAGGATTAACGTTCAGCCTTGTCATCTTTTACCTTTTATCTTTTCTTTCGCCGCGGGGCGGGCGGGTGGAAGCGGCGTTATTGCTTGTCGTAAAACTCTTCGAGATATGCGTCGCGTATTCTTTTCAGTTCCGCTCTCGGCAAAATATGGAGCAGTTCCCAGCCTAAATCGAGCGTTTCTTCTATGCTTCTGTTCTTGTTAAAACCTTGACTGACGTATCGTTTTTCGAATTCGTCGGCAAACAGAGCGAATCTTTTGTCGGTTGCGGTAAGCGCGGCTTCGCCTAAAATTGCGGCAAGTTCTTTCGCTTCCTTTCCCCTTGCGTATGCGCTGAACAGTTGGTTCATCGTGTCCGAATGGTCTTTTCTTGTTTTTCCTTGCCCTATACCTTTGTCTTTAAGACGGCTGAGCGACGGAAGAACGTCTATCGGCGGAACTACGCCCCTTTTATATAGTTCTCTGCTCAGTATTATTTGCCCTTCGGTAATATACCCGGTAAGGTCGGGTATGGGGTGAGTTTTGTCTTCTTCCGGCATCGTAAGGATCGGTATTTGCGTTATGCTTCCCTTTTTACCCCTTATTCTTCCCGCTCTTTCGTAAAGAGTGGCAAGGTTGGTGTAAAGGTAACCGGGGTAACCCCTTCTTCCGGGAACTTCTTTTCTTGCCGCGCTGACTTCACGCAACGCTTCGCAATAGTTGGTTATGTCCGTCATAATGACG
Source organism: uncultured Christensenella sp. (assembly GCA_905210905.1). Classification (GTDB taxonomy): domain Bacteria; phylum Bacillota; class Clostridia; order Christensenellales; family DTU072; genus CAG-1782. The sequence goes on from CAJLYQ010000053.1 coordinate 12,375, forward strand.
AGAACGTGCATATCGCATTCGAACGCAAGGTATTCCGCACAGGTAAGCGCCATTCTCGGAGTGGATATTCTTTCGATCGCCGGGTCGTTTGCCAGGTTCATAAACAATACCGCTCTGTCTATTGCGCCCGTTTTGCGGAAGTCGGAAATAAAATAGTCCGCTTCTTCGAAAGTAATACCGATTGCGGCGAACACGACTGCGAATTTGCTGTCGCTGTTAAGCACTTTTGCCTGACGGGCAATCTGTGCCGCGAGTTCTGCGTGCGGAAGTCCCGACGCGCTGAAAACGGGAAGTTTTTGTCCCCTTACAAGGGTGTTAAGCCCGTCTATCGCGCTTATGCCCGTTTGTATAAACTCGTCCGGGTAATCTCTCGCAACGGGGTTAATCGGTTGTCCGTTTACGTTAATTCTCATCTTAGGGATAATCGGCGCGCCGCCGTCTTTCGGTCTGCCCATACCGTCGAAAACTCTTCCGAGCATATCTTCGCTTACGGCAAGTTCTATACTTTTGCCTAAAAATCTTGCTTTTGCGGTGGATATTTTCAGTCCGGACGAACCTTCGAACAACTGTACGAGCGCTTTATCGCCGTTTACTTCGAGTACTTTTCCGCTGCGGATTTCGCCGTTGTCCTGTTCGACTTCGACGAGTTCGTCGTACTTAACGCCGTCCACGCCGTCTACGAGCATAAGCGGTCCGACTACTTCTCTGATCGTCTTGTATTCTTTAATCATTTTGCTCTCCTAACCGATGAGTTGCGCGATTTCGTTTTGCAATTCCGTTTCGATTTCGTCGAAACGAGCAAGGTCTTTTTCTTCGATATACTTCGCTCTGCCGATTTTTTCCCTTACCGGCAATTCTATTATATCTTCGATATCCACGTTTTCCGCCAAAGCGTCCGTTCCTTTTCTGTAGTATTCCAGAATAAGATTCATCATTCTTCTTTGTTTTTCGAGCGACGTGTAGGTGTCAACTTCGTGGAAAGCGTTCTGATGCAAATAGTCTTCCCTTATCATTTTCGCCGTTTCCATCGTCAGTCTGTCGACGCTGCCGAGCGCGTCGATACCGACGAGCCTGACGATTTCTTCAAGGTTTGCTTCTTCCTGCAAAATCGTCATACACTTCGCTCTGAGCCTGTTCCAGTCTTCGCTCACGTTTTCGGTGTACCATTCGCCCAGTCTGTCCGAGTACAACGAATAACTTTGCAACCAGTCGATTGCCGGGAAGTGACGTTTGTAAGCAAGGGCATAACTAAGTCCCCAGAAAACTTTAACTATACGCAAGGTCGCCTGACTTACCGGTTCGCTCAGGTCGCCGCCCGGAGGGCTGACCGCGCCTATCGCCGTTACGCTGCCCGTAATGCCTTTACTGCCCATTACTTTAACTATCCCCGCCCTTTCGTAGAACTCGGCAAGTCTGCTGCCGAGATACGCCGGGTATCCTTCTTCGCCGGGCATTTCTTCCAGTCGTCCGCTCATTTCGCGCAACGCTTCCGCCCATCTCGAAGTGGAATCCGCCATTATAGCGACGTTATACCCCATATCGCGGAAGTATTCGGCAATGGTAATGCCGGTGTATATGCTCGCTTCTCTTGCCGCAACCGGCATATCGGAAGTGTTTGCTATGAGAATGGTTCTCTTCATCAGAGGTTCGCCCGTTTTAGGGTCGATAAGTTCGGGGAATTCGTTAAGAACGTCCGTCATCTCGTTGCCTCGTTCTCCGCAACCGACGTAAACGATAATATCCGCGTCCGCCCATTTCGCAAGTTGGTGCTGAACGACGGTCTTTCCGCTGCCGAATGGTCCGGGAACGGCCGCCACGCCGCCTTTTGTAATCGGAAACAGCGTGTCGATAACTCTCTGCCCCGTCACGAGCGGAACTTTGGGCGAAAGTTTTTCTTTGTACTCTCTTCCCTTTCTTACGGGGCAACGCTGCAACATCGTTATTTTTTCGTCGCCTTTCGCGCCGGTAATAACCGCCACCGTGTCGTCGACGGTAAACTCGCCTTCGAAAACTTCTTTCAGCACGCCGCCTTTTCCTTGCGGTACCATAATTTTATGACGAACGAAGTTGTTTTCCCGAACGTAGCCTATCTCGTCGCCCGTCTCCAGTACGTCGCCGACTTTTGCGGTAGGATTAAACTTCCATTTTTTATTATGGTCGAGTGCGCTAACTTCCACGCCCCTGCCTATTCTGTCGCCGCTTTTTTCTCTGAGCCTTGCAAGCGGACGTTGTATCCCGTCGAATATCGACTCGATAAGTCCGGGTCCGAGTTCTACCGACAACGGCATATCCGTCGAATATACGTTCTCTCCCGGTCCTATTCCGTCGGTTTCTTCGTATACCTGTATGGACGCCTTATCGCCGCGAAGTTCGATTATTTCGCCTATCAACCGCGACTCCGACACCCTTACCACGTCGAACATTTTACATTCGCTCATTCCGCTTGCGACTATAAGCGGTCCGCTTACTTTAATAACTTTGCCGCACGTTTCTTTCATCGGGTTTCTCCTTGTAAGTAAACTGTTTTCTTTCTTTTCCGCTTTTCGGCTCTTAAACGCAAAAAACTACTTCTTGCAAATTAAAGCCGTCTTCTTTTTCGTGGGTGGGCGGGCGGGACCGCTTCAATCGCTATTTCTTGTCGAGTA